>JBOHOA010000117.1:0-7388 GCA_050730975.1 Minisyncoccia bacterium | reverse complement strand
GTTTAAGATATGAAAGTTTCCAAACTTTGGCTGCAAACATTTTTTGATGCGCAGCTGCCGGCGACGCAGGAGCTCGCCGATGGTCTCATGTTCCATGCGTTCGAGGTGGAGGAAATCGAAAAGTTCGGTGACGATGACATCTTGGATCTCAAAGTATTGCAGCGCGGTCACGATTGCCTCGCGCATTGCGGCGTTGCCAAAGAAATATCGGCAATTTTCAAACTCCCGCTCGCGAACAATCCGCTTGCCGAAAAGCCGGACCTTTCCAAAAAAACGCACAATGTTGAAGTAACCATAGAAAACTCTGAGCTCTGCAAACGCTACATCGCGGGTTATATTCGCAGCGTGAAAGTGGGCCCGAGCCCCACATGGCTCAAGCAGCGGCTCGAATCGATCGGCCAAAAATCGATAAACAATATCGTCGACGCGACGAACTTCGTCATGTTCAATTTAGGGCAGCCGCTGCACGCGTTCGATGCCGGCAAGCTGAAGCCATACAAAGGACCGTCCTCTGTAAATACAGAGGACGGTCCTTTGTATTCGATGGCGGTTCGAAACGCCAGGGCCGGAGAAAAAATAACAGCGCTCGACGGAAAAGAATATACGCTCGATCGATCGATGCTCGTCATCGCAGACGGACATATCGATCTATCGATAGGTATTGCGGGCGTCAAAGGCGGCATGCCGGCGGGTATTACGGAAGAGACGCGCGACATTATTATCGAGTCGGCAAACTTCGACGGCCCCTTGGTTCGCAAAACGGCGCGAGCGCTGAAACTGCGCACCGACGCCTCGGTGCGGTTCGAGGAAGTTATCTCACCGGAGTTCGCGGCGTACGGCATGCGCGAGGTTGTCGATCTCATTCTTAAAATCGCGGGCGGGGAGCTCGTCGGGTTCGTCGACGAATATCCGAAGCCGCAGCAGGGGCGCTCGGTTTCCGTTTCGGTCGATCAAGTCCAGAAACTTCTCGGCGCGACGTTCGGCGAAAAGGAAATTACCGACGCCTTTACGCGGCTCGGGTTCCGATTTTCGCAAAAAGGCGAAACATTCAGCGTCGAAATTCCGTTTGAGCGGCTCGATTTGGAAATTTCTGAAGATTTGGTCGAAGAAATCGGAAGAATTATCGGCTACGACAAGGTGCCGGCCCTCCCTTTGCCGCCGTTTTCAAAAAAACCTGATATCAACGCAAATTTTTACTGGTCTGAATGCATCCGACAATTTTTAATCGAAAGAGGCTTTTCAGAGATTTACACTTCTGTCTTCGATGAAGATGGAGAAAGGATTGTATTAAACAAGATCGATGGTGTTCGACCGTATTTGCGTGGTTCACTCGCCTTTGGTATGGAAGAGTATTTGAAGAAAAATGCTCGTACTGCACAAATGTTAGGCCTTAACGCAGTTCGTTTATTTGAAATCGGTACCGTTTTTCGTAATGATACAGAATCGGTTCGAATTGCTGTGGGTATTTTGGGATTAAAAGCAAAAAAAGAGTTGGATTCTCTCACCAAAGAGATGGAAAGGGAATTTAAAATAAATTTAAAGAGTGACGGAACGGGTGGAATAGGTATGGAGACCAACTTAGGAAGTTCAAACTTTGAAATTTTCACTTTTCCTTTGGGTTTAGTAGTAAAAAATAATTCGATTCCAAGTTCCTATGAAAACCTGCCGCTCTCTTCGGCTACGCGCTACCAACCGTTCTCGCGCCAGCCGTTTATCATCCGGGATGTTGCGTTTTGGTGTCCCAAGGATACCGACGCGGATGCCATTGAAAAAAATATCCGCGAGCTCGCGGGCAGTTTGTGCGTAAACGTTTTTCTTTTTGATCGGTTCGAAAAAGGCGATCGTGTTTCGCTCGCTTATCGGCTCATTTTCCAGTCGCCTAATCGCACGCTCATCGAAGATGAAATCAATCCGCTCATGGACGGCGTCTATGCCGCGCTTAAAAGGGGATTCGAGATTCGGTAAATTTGCTTCATACGGTTTTTAGCGGCGGTAGGTATTGTTGGTACGTTCATATTCATGAACGTTTTTACCAATAATTTCTACCATTATGAAAAGGAAACTATTCCGTTGGTGTGGCGCGCTTGCTGGCGCTGCGCTGCTCATAGAAGCCGCGTCGCCGTTCGCGTTTGCGGCACCAGCCCCGTCGATAAGCGTTGCAGCTCCGAGCGGCACAACGCCGTACTCGCACCTCTCCGTTTCCGGTTCCGGTTTTAGCCCCGGCGAAGTGGTGCAGATCTACTTCGGTCTCTCGCAGGCAAGTACGACCGCGGACGCGCAAGGTAATTTTGCAAACGTGCCGCTCATCGTGCCGAATGTCTCTTCCGGAACGTACGTCATTCTCGCGCTCGGACAAACCTCCGGCGACATCGCGTTTTCGTACTTTTTCGTCGGCTCATTCTACCCGCAAGCGAGTCCCTCGAGCTGGTGGACCGCGCCGGGAAGCACGGTAACCTTCTCCGGCTCCGGCTTCGCGCCGAACGAAGGCATAACGATAACGCTTTCGGGCAGTTCGACACCCTTTGCATCGTTTAGTGCCGATGCTTCCGGATCGTTTGTGAACGCCGGCGCGCTCACGATTCCGTATTCGCTTGCCGGAAAGAGCGGCACGGTTACGGTGCATGCCGCGCAGTCCAGTGTTTCGATTCCGCTCACGATAAGCGTCTTGCAACTCTATCCTTGGGTCAATCCGTCAGCGTGGTACATTCGGCCGGGCAATTCGGTAACGTTTAGCGGCGGCGGGTTCGGGCCGGGCGAGGGCGTCAACATCTATCTCGGCGCGTCGACAACGCCTGCCGCGACCGCGGTGGCCGACCGAAGCGGCGCGTTCTCCTCGAGTACCGCGGTGGTGATTCCGTACGGCACCGGCGTCGCGCACTACCGCGCGGTCGGCGACCAAAGTGGCGCATCCGTAAACATGCCGATAACGCGTGCGGATTTCTATCCGACGCTTACGCCAAGCGTGTACTACTCGGCGCCGAACGGAACGATTTCGCTTTCGGGATCCGGCTTTGCGCCGAATGAAATCGTAAACATCTCGCTCGGCACGTACGCGACCACGAGCGCCACCGCGGATGCTTCGGGCGCGTTCTCGATTCCGAGCGTACAGTTGCCGGGCGCGGGCGGCGTCCAGATTTCGATAACCGCGACCGGCGCCGAAAGCGGCGCAACCGCAACTGTCAAAATGACGATGGGGCAGTACTACACGTGGGCAGTGCTCTCGACCTATTGGGCCGAAGGCGGCACGCCGCTCGCCGTAACCGGCCACAATTTCGCGCCGGATGAATCTGTGTTGCTCTCGACCTCGCATGGGCAATTCGCCTCGACTACGGCCGATAAAAATGGCGACTTCTCTTCCGCTACGACCGTGCCATACGCGCCGCCGGGCGACCTTGAGATAACCGCGACGGGTGCGACGAGTGAGACGCCCGCGAGCGTGCACATGACCGTGGCACCCGTCTACACCGATATCGAGCTCGGAAGCTACGCCGGCGCGCCGGGTTCGCATATCGAGTTCATCGGCAAGGGGTATGTTCCAAACGATGTCATCGATATCACGACCGACCGCACCGGTTCCTCAATCGTGGCGGCGATTCAGGCCGATAAGAATGGCGACTTCGATGATTCGAGCTTCGTTATTCCTGCCAATTGGAAGGAAGGAAATCTTACTCTGACCATCACCGGCACCAAGAGCTTCAATACGAAGTCGATCGTGTATTACGTTACGGGAAGTTAGTCGGCGCTTTCCGCTAAAAAATTCCCGCTTTCTTCGGCGGGAATTTTTTATGCGCTACTTATTCATCGGCAGGTACGAAAGGGGATTGAGGTAGCCAGACGGCGGCGCGATGGGAATAATGAGCTGGCGCTTTGCGGTTGGTAATTGTTTGATGACGGTCGCGGAGGAAACGTATACGCCAAAATGGAGGTGCGGGCCGGTGGCGTAGCCGGTCGTGTCGGAGTAGCCGATAACCTGGCCGCGCGTTACGTGCTGGCCTTTGGTCACGTCTATTTCTCCGAGGTGCGCGTACATGGTGGAGAGGCCGTCGCTGTGATCGATGAAGATCCATTTGCCGAACGAGCCGTCGGGCACGGTAATGTCCGTATTGCCGGTGCCGCGCACCACACCGTCGGCCGCAGCCATGACTGGCGTGCCAGGGGAAGCGGCGAGGTCGACGCCGTCGTGGCCGTTGCTGCCGTTGTAGACTTGCGGGTTTTGCGTCGCGAACGGCGTGTTGCCGAAGTACTGCGTGATGCAGGAGGTGTAGCCCTTGGGCGCCGGACACGCGCTCGGATATACGCCGGCAAGCGGCCAGGAGAGCACCGGCGCCGACGCGGGAACGCCGGAGGCCGACACGCCTTTTAGCTGATCCTGATATTGACTCAACTGCTGCTCGAACTGCTGCTCCTCAGATTTTTTTTGAGTGATGAGCGACTGATAATTCGATTCCTTGTCTTTCGTTTCCGAGAGCAGTTCCGACTGCGCGGCCTTGGCGGTCACGAGCCCCTGCTTTTGCGACGTGAGCGAGGTCTGAAGCGCCGCGAGTTGTGCGCGCGCGGCTTCCGTCTCATCTTTCGTCGTCGTGAGCGAATCTTTGAGATTCGAGAGGTCGGTGATGTGCTGCTCGAGCGCACCTTGCACGTCCTGAAGCGCAATCGCCTGGTTGAAAAAGTCGGAAAGCGTTCCGCCCGAGAGCAGCGTCAAAATCGGGGGCTCGTTTTCGAGCTCATTGATGCTGCGCAGCGCGGATGCCGTGCCGTCTTCCTCGACGCCGACCGCGCTCGTCGTGGTCGCAATCGTTCCGGAGAGCTCAGAGATCTGCTCGTCTTTTTGTTTGATTTGTTCTTGCGTGAGCGCTATTGAATCGTTCTTTTGCTTGATGTTTAGGTTCAACTGATTGACCGCCGACTGCAGCGTCTGCTGCTTTTTGCTCGCAGTATTGAGCTCGCTTTGAAGGTGCGCAATTTCGTTTTGGAGCTCGTTTATTTGCGAATTCGTGGATTCGATTTGCGATTGCATACTCGATGTCGAGTCCGCGTTCGAAACCGACGGCGCAAACGCCAGGAGGCCAAGCATGCCGAATCCGGACCCCGCGATGATTCCGGCCGCGAGAACAGCGCAGGAGCCCCGGAGTGGCGAACGAGAAGACATTTCCGTACTGTACCACTAATCGAAATTTCGCGAAAATTTCATGAAGATAAAGTGCGAACGGCTACGACGCGAGAAGCGCATAGAGCGCGATGCCGGCGGCGACGGCGACATTGAGCGATTCCTTGTTGCCGCGCATGGGAATTTCGAGAATGTGGTCGGCAAGCCCGAGAATCTCCGGCGAGAGGCCGCCGACTTCGCTGCCGAGAATGAGTGCGACTTTTTCTTTAGTGTTCGGGATCGCGAAATCAAAAAGCGATATCGAATCCGGATGTTGCTCAAGGGCGAGCACGAGGAATCCTTTTTGCTTCAGTCCCTCGATAGTGGTCGCAAGTTCAGGGATCTGTTTCCACAGCATGCTTTTTTCGGCGCCGAGCGCGACCTTGGCAATGTCGCTGCGCGCGCGTCCGAACCGGTCAAGCGGCGACGGCGTGTAACCGCTCAGAATTATTTTGGAAACGCCGGCGGCGTCGGCCGTGCGGAATAGCGAGCCTACGTTATGGGCGCTGCGGATATCGTGAAGGATGAGCGCGAGCTCCATGCACGCCACCTTACTACAAGGGGATATCGAACGCGCCCGCGCCCGCGCCGGTGAGAAGCAGCGAGAGGCAAATTATTGCAATGAGCCAGGCCGTACCAGGTGCGATGGGGAAATATTCGGTGACCATATCAGGCCACCAGTGCCGATAGATCGCGTACTTTACCATGCCGACAATGCCTACGATGGCCGCTACTTGCGTATACAAACCGATAAAGAAAAATACGCCGAGGATACATTCTCCCAAGGTCGCGACATACGGCATCCATCCTTCGGGTGCGAGCCAGAGCAATCGCACGTGCATAAGATGTTGCCGGTGCCGCCACGTGTGGCCCGCCATGATAAAGAGCGTTATCGCCACCGCGAGCCGGAGAATCGTCGGCGCGAAGAACGTGTAGGTAAGAAGCCCGGGGAATACGTTAAGCATATAGGTTAGAACTTATCTCAATAAAAAACGCGTAACGAGGCCGTCAAAATCCGTTGCAAGAATCCGAGAAGCGGAGGGAGGCGTGCCAGCGGCACGACGACTGACGGTTCGATGGTTCGCAGCAGGATTTTGGTGGCCGCAGTAGCGATAGTTCATAACGGTTTTTATTGAGATAGGTTCTATTATAGCAGCAATTACTTCGGTGCTGTCGGTCCTTGTGGTCCCACGGGCGCGGCCGGCGTCTGTACCTTGGGGGCGAGTTCTCCGACGTTCGGTGTAAAAGGGAATGGCGAGGTGGACGAGGCAACGTGCTGCCAGCCAAAATTTAAATGCGCTTTAGAAATCACGGCAAGGCCGCCCTTTCTAATCCATAAGACGATAAGCACGAGCAGGACGAGCGCGATGAACCAGCCGTCGATATGCCCGCCTTTGTCCGAATGTTCTGCTTCGGCCATATAGATATTGTAGCAAAAACGCCGCGCTTGGCATCCGCAGTTTTGCAGAGTATGCTGCGTGTGGAAATCAGAGAGAGGGGTTGCAATGGTTAACCCATCGGCATTGGAGAAGATCGTCGGCCCGGAGTGGGTGTCGCGATTTCTCGACGCCATCGAGGAGGCAAGAGAGAAAATCAAGAGCGCGGATCGTGCAACGGAGCGACGCGAGTACCTCACAGCCACCAAGGCTCAAGAGAAGGCTGACGACAAAGTGCTGAAACTGCTAAACGAGTTCGCATCGGAGAATGTAGAATTTCGTACCGTCATCGAAGTCGCTGCACATCCGCATATTCTTCCGATTATCCAGGGAGTGTTCGACGACGACATCTTCGGCAAGAATCCTCTAAAATTTATTGGCCGATTTTGGTCGCCCGTTGGTCCGAGGCGGCGAGTCAATTATCTGAGGCACATCTTCGTTGTCGACCGTAGGAAACTCGAGGATTCAGACCGAATTGACAGGCGCGCGCTTCGGAGTCTGGCGCGTGCACTGGTTGCAAATTTGCACGTCCAGAATCTACCGAGCAAAGCACCATGCGGTCTTCAGCCGCCGCCGGAGCTATTGCAGGCAGCAGGCCGGAAACTCATAAAATTCTTGGACGATAACAAGTATCTTTCGACGGAAGAATTTTACGCGAAATACGAGTTCTATGAAATTATGGTCTAATGGCCATTTCATCAGTCTGTATTCCTCAGAATTTCAGTAACCATCTTTTCAATTCTTTCTTGGCTTTTGCCTCGGTGCGGCGCAAGCAAATTCTTCAAACGGCTCCAGAATCCGTCGAG
>JBOHOA010000116.1:0-2291 GCA_050730975.1 Minisyncoccia bacterium | reverse complement strand
TTTGCATACTAATAGCGACGCTGCTAGAGTTGTTTTGCAATAGCAAGCGACCATATTCGGAATATGGTCGCGGCATTCGCTAAATATGAATAATAGGATATATTTTTCATATCGCACTCAGTTGCGGCCATAGTTTAGTGGCAGAACGACTGCCTTCCAAGCAGTAGAGGGGAGTCCGATTCTCCCTGGCCGCACCAATAAAATATAAGTACGAATAGGAAGAATTCAATCGGGAAGAACGCCGAAAGAAAAAAACGGCCCGCGCGAGGCGGACCGTTGGCCGGTTATGTGAGCAGGTGCAAGATTCGCCCGGCACCGCCAATGAGATCTTCGACAATGCGCTGCTTTTCTTGTGCGGACAGAAGCGGGTATTCTTTCCCCGAAAATTTTTCCCGTCGCGGCAGTTCGTGCCGCGCATCCAGCAGCTTTGTCATACAATCCGAATACTGCGGAAAGGCGCCGAGCGCCTCGATAAGCGAGTCAAGCCCGATATATACGAGCGTCGCATGTCCGCGCGCCCGTATTTCCGACGAAAGATTGTTTTTGTGGCATGCCTCGCAAATTTCGATAAGTCGAATCCGGCGTCTATCTACAAACTCTTGTTCCCCCGTCATCAACTCCCCCGTGGCTGCAAATGTGATCCCCGCACGCTGCGGCGGATTCGCGGGGCGTGCGCGGCAGTGATATGAAGAACGAGCGGCCCGGTGTGCTCGAAAACCGCGCGGGAGCGGCGTGTACCGCTCCCGACTCGACATTACAATACCAACCGGCGATTAAAGAAAAGTGAATAGGCGCTTCGCCCGAAATCCACTCTTTGCACGTTTATGCACTTTTTATGAAAATGGGGCGGTCGCAAAAAATCCCCTCAACCATGAGGAGGGGATTTTGGTTCTGGAAGCTGAACGCACTCGATCTCAAAGCTATTTCACCGCCTCTTTGAGCGCCTTGGCGGCCTGGAATTTGGGAACCCGAGTCGCCGGAACCTGCACCGAGGCGCCGGTGCGCGGATTGCGCGCCGTGCGCGCTGCCCGCATTTTGGTCTTGAAAATGCCGAGGCCGGCGACGGAAACGTCCTCGCCTTTTTTGAGGCCGTCCACAATGGCGTCGATCATCGATTCTACCGCGCGCTCCGCGTCGGCTTTGGTGGTGCCGAGCGTGGCGTGCACTTTGTCTGCAATATCTTGTTTATTCATAAGTATGATTAAGGTTAGTAAATGGCCTCCCGCTCTCGCTTGAAGCTTTGGCGTTTACAGGGCAGAGGCGTTTTTTCGCTTACCCTGTGAAGGCGAAAAAACCGTTTTCAGTATAGCCGTGTCAAAAAACCGCGCAATAGAGCCGTTTGGCATCTGTGGACAAGGTGTTTTGGACCAGAAGGTGACGAAAAGGCTTATCTTTAGTCAAACAGTCTCCAAAAATTCTTCGACGGTTTCGAAAAATTGGTCAAAAATGTAATACAGCGTCTCCGGCTTTTCCGGTTTGCCGATAAGTATCAGCTTTTTGCCGAGGCCGAACGCGATGCCGGCTTCGATGTGAGCAGACGTGCCGGCAGGGAGCAACAACACAACTGTTCTGGCGCCTTTTAGGCCCTGTAGGTCGCGCTCGAAATGGTCTTTATGGACTGAATCATTGAGGAAGTCGGAGTGTGATTCGAGAGCCTTCATCTGCTCTTCGGCCGACGCGTGCGGCCGAATCGGATCCGCTGGCTTTTCGGAAAAGTCGTAGCACGATTTACCGCGCGCTCGGATAGCTGCGATAAGGGCGCGGACAGCATCTCGATTGCGATATTTACCGATAACTGTGTAGTCGGTCATAGACGTTTACCGCGCAAACTCTATAGCGCGAGTTTCGCGGATGGCAACAACTTTGATTTCGCCCGGGTATTTGAGTTCCGATTCGATGCGCTGCGCTATTTGGCGCGCCAGCTCGCGTGCCTGAAAATCGTTCATGCTGTCGGGCTTCACAAACACGCGCACCTCGCGGCCCGCGGAAATGGCGAACGATTTCTCGACGCCTTCGAAAGAGTTGGCTATCTCCTCGATATCCTGGAGCCGCTTGATATAATTTTCCACCGAATCGCGCCGCGCGCCGGGCCGTCCGCCCGAAATGGCGTCTGCAACCTGGACAAGATACGATTCGGGCGTCTCATAGGGATATTCTTCGTGATGTGCCTGCATGGCTTTGATTATTTGCTCGTCGACGCCGAACTTTTGGAGGATACGGCGGCCTATTTCGACGTGCGTACCTTGTATCTCGTGGTCGAGTGCCTTGCCGATGTCGTGCAGAAGCGCTCC
>JBOHOA010000115.1:0-10803 GCA_050730975.1 Minisyncoccia bacterium | reverse complement strand
GCGCCATACCGGTCGCGCGCCGCGTCGGCGGGCTAGCCGACACCATCGAAGACTACGCTCCGCAAACGCGCAAAGGCACCGGCTTTTTATTCGAGCCGGCGGATGCGACCAGCTTACTTATCGCACTCGTACGCGCGTGGATTAATTGGAAACATCGCCGCGCCTGGATGCGGCTCCAACGTAACGCCATGCACAAAGATTTTTCGTGGGAGCATTCGGCAGCCGAATATGTAAAAATGTTCCGCGAAGCCGCAGCACTAAAAAAAGAGCCGCACGATGCCTGACGCGACCGCGCGGCGAAAGCGGTGTAGGATAAAATTCCATGCACCGGCTTTCTTTGAGACAGATCGCGCCAATTATCATACTCGCCGCGCTGTTCATCGCCGCATCTTATTCGGCACATCGCTATGAGAGCGCACTTTCGCTCGCACTCGCGGGCCACGCCGCTTTAGGCGTCCTGCTTTTTATATTCCTCACGGCTGTGTTCGTCGTTTTCGTTATTCCCCTCGATATCGCATTTCTTATCCCGATTGCCGCAGCGCTCTGGGGCCCTGTTGCGACCGCAGTTTTGTCCATAACGGGCTGGACCATCGGCGCGGCCCTCGCCTTCGGCATCGCGCGGTATTTCGGTTTGCCGGTCGTAGAGAAGCTCATAGGCCTTTCGCGCGTGCGCGCGGTTGAGAATCGTATTCCAAAAACGAATCTATTTTGGATGGTCGTATTTCTGCGCATGCTCGTATCGGTCGATATATTGAGCTACGCGCTCGGGCTCTTCAGCGGAATGAATTGGGGCGCATATATTCTCGCGACCGCGTTCGGGGTCGCTCCGTTCGGATTTTTCTTTGCGTACGCCGGCACGCTCCCCTTTTGGTACGAAATAGCCGCCGTGGCATTCGCCATCCTTATTGCGACACTCGTTATGCTTCGCTACGGCCTGCCACGCGAACCATAGCAAATACCTGAAGCTACATTCCCAATCTGAAAGAGGCTCAAGCCGGAGTTCAGAAAGGTTTGCTATACTGGCGCCTTATGGCAGCACCTGTGCTATCGCTAAGCAATGTGGTAAAGCGCTACGACAACGGCACCGAGGCCGTGCGCGGCGTGTCTTTTGACGTGCACAAAGGAGAAATATTCGGCATTCTGGGCCCGAACGGCGCCGGGAAAACCACCACGCTCGAGATGATAGAGACCTTGACCCACATAACCTCGGGAACGATAACGTTCATGGGCTACGATGTGGCCCGCTCTCCTGAAGACGTGAAGCGGCGTATCGGCGTACAACCGCAGGCAGTCGGGTTCCAGGACAAGACGCGGCTCACCGAAGTGCTTGAGCTCTTTGCCGCGGCCTACGGTTCGCCCGCAGATCCCTAACGATCTCTGACGCAAGTCGGCCTCGCCGACAAAGCGCGCAATTTCGTCGAGGAACTCTCGGGCGGCCAAAAGCAACGCTTCTCGATAGCGGTCGCGCTCGTGCACGAGCCGAACATTCTTTTTCTCGACGAACCGACGACGGGCCTCGATCCGCAGGCGCGCCGCAACCTTTGGGATCTCGTGCAGTCAATCCGCGAGCGCGAGGTTACGGTCATACTCACCACGCACTACATGGACGAGGCGCACATACTCTGCGATCGCATCGCCATCATGGACGCAGGCCGAATTATTGCGCTCGACTCTCCGAATAATCTTATCAAAGCGCTGGTGGGGCGCGGCTTCAAGAAACCGCAGGTGGTCGAGCAGGCGAACTTGGAAGATGTATTTATCGATTTAACCGGCAAGGAGTTGCGGGAATAACTATTTGCGCATGCATATTCGAAACAATCTCTACACCGTATATATCTTCGCGCTGATTAATACGAAACGGTTCTTTCGCAACCGGCTGGCCATATTTTTCGGCGTACTTTTTCCGCTCATTATCCTCTTCGTTCTCGGCGGCATTTTCGGCACCGGCGGCGGCACGGTCTCGTTCAACGTGGCGCTCATCAACGAATCGAGCTCTACGCTTGCGGCGCATTTTGCGTCGCAAATCGCGAGCAGCACCACCTTCAAGCTCAATCCCTCGATCACGACCCTCGCGGCGGCCGAAGCGCAAATGGACAAGGGTACGCTCGACGCCGCCGTAATGCTTCCTTCATCGTTCGGCTCGGTGCCGAACGGCTCCAAAACGCCCTCCGGAGAAGCACTCGTCTACTATCCGCAGAGCAATTCACAAGAAGCGCAGGCGCTAAGCTCCGTCTTAACCGCCGAGCTGCAATCTCTGAACGCTCGGTACGTTCCGGTCAACCTACCGTTCACTGTCGCGACGCAACAAACCGGAAACGCCGGCCTCACCTCGTTCGACTATACGTTCTCCGGACTCCTCGGGTTTGCGTTGCTCGGCATCGGCATTTTCGGGCCAACGAACGTTTTTCCGGAACTCAAAAAGCAGGGCGTGCTGCGCCGCTTACAGACAACACCACTCAAAGTCTGGCAGTACTTTATTGCAACGGCGCTGTCGCAATGTGCGGTGGGCTTGGTAACCATTGCCGCCATGTTCGCCGCGGCGGTTGTCGTATTCCATCTGCACATTCTCGGCAACTACCTCGAGCTCTTGTTGTACCTTTTACTCTCAATTATCACCATGCTCGGGATAGGGCTCGCCATAGGCGGGTGGGCGCGCGATCAGAGCCAGGCCGCGCCGCTCTCGAACATTATCGTTTTTCACATGATGTTCCTCTCGGGCACATTCTTTCCCCGCTTCCTCATGCCCGGGTGGCTGCAGTCGATTTCCACCTATTTCCCGCTCACGCCGATTATCGATGGCTTGCGTATGCTGGCGACCCAAGGCAAAAGTTTGGTGGACATCGCGCCGCAGCTTGGGCTCCTCCTGGTTTGGATGGTAGTTGTCTACGTAATCGCCTTCCGAACCTTCCGTTGGTCGTAAGGAGATTAGCGGACGAACCGCAACTCACACTCTGCGCACTATGGCAAACGGCGTCATTTCATCGCTTTGCCCGAGCGGATTGTCACGGAAAAGTTTTTGAATAAAGGATTCAGAAATGGCGCGCGAAGATTTGCCCAAGCTAAACGCGCCGCGGTAATTGGCATCGAGAATGATCGCGTCGTGGCCGGTCGCCGCTTTAATTTTGCGCGCTACACCGTCGGGGTCGTTAGGCGCGAGCTTTGCCGCGTGCGCATACTCGATTATGGTGAACGACATTGGACAATCAATCGATTTGGCGCGCTTGCCGCACAGGCGATAAAACATGCCACGCAAACCAAATGGCCGCGTGAGCGCCGCCGTGAGTGCGGCACAGAAAACTCGCGGGTAGCCGGCTTCTTCGATAAACAGCTGCATCGCGAGGCCGGTGCCATGGCCGAACCCTTTGAAATTCGGCGTGCCGTAATTATTTTTTATATTACGCGCGAGAAATCGCGCTAGCCGCCCGGGATGAATGTAGCCAAAATCTACGACCCTCCCTTGCGTGATGCACACCGCCTTTTCGGAAACGAACAAGAGGTCGCCCGGCGCAAGATGCGGTGCCGCGTACTCCTCGATGAGCGGAACGATGTCCGTGTCGGCCTCGGTGATAAGGCGCGTCTTGACGGGCAGGCGCACGTACGTGACGCCGTCCACGTCTATGGCGAGCGACTTGCCCGGGTTCGGAAAAAAGGTGTCGATCGAGACCGCACTTTCCATATCAATGTTGATATTTGGCGAATAATTTTCGAAGAATATCTTCTATACGCACACCGTTCTCGCCTGCCTTAGCGCGCGAATATAAAATTTCCGTTGCTTCCATATATAAGATATGCGCTTCGTCGATGCGGTCGGGCAAGAACGATATTTCAAGCGCACGCGATCCGCCGACAATCGCAAGGTGCGACGATTCATCCGGCGCTTCATCGTAAACAACTGACAGGCCGGTCTGCGGCTTTCCTTCGTCGAACTCGAGGTGAACGGCCGGACGCGGTTTGGAGAAAAACATAGGTTCTATTTTATCGTCCGCGCCACCGCCGGGACTACGTTCTTGTCGAACGGCCCGGGAATAATTTTTTCTGCGGTCGGACGCTTGACGATCGCCGCCAAATTTTTTGCTGCCTTAAGCTTCATCGCGTCCGTAATTTTTGAAACCCGATGATCGAGCGCGCCACGAAATACGCCCGGGAACGCGAGCGAATTGTTAATCTGGTTCGAAAAATCAGATCTTCCCGTCGCAATAACGGCCGCACCTGCCATCTTTGCGATGTCGGGCATAATTTCGGGCACCGGGTTCGCGAGCGCAAAGATAATCGGCCGCGACGCCATGCGCGCAATGTGCTCGGCGCGTATGAGATTGGGGCCCGAGACACCTATGACGGCGTCGGCGCCGAGGAGCGCCTCGTTCATGCCGCCGGTAACCCCGCGCGGATTCGTCTGCCGCGCAAGCGCCTGCTTGTGGACCTCGGGCCTGTGAGCGTCGATAATGCCGTTGCGGTCGAGCACCACGATGTCTTTGACGCCCGCGAGCAAAAGCAATTTTGCAACCGCGCTTCCTGCAGCTCCGGCTCCCACGATCACGACCTTTAGTTTTGAAAAAGATTTCTTCACGACCTTTGCCGCGTTCATAAGGCCTGCCGCGACCACGATAGCCGTGCCGTGCTGGTCGTCGTGCATGACCGGAATATCGAGTGCCGCCTTTATCCGCTCTTCTATCTCAAAGCACTTCGGCGCCGCGAAATCTTCGAGATTGATGCCGCCGAATCCGGGTGCGATGTTGATAATCGTATCGACGATTTCGTCTACGTTTTGTGTTTGCAAAACAATCGGAAACGCGTCGACGCCCGCGAGCTCCTTGAACAGCACGCACTTCCCTTCCATGACCGGCAGCGCGCCCAAGGGTCCGATGTTGCCGAGGCCGAGCACCGCCGAACCGTCCGAAATGACAGCCACCATGCGACCCTTCATGGTGTACTCGCGCGCAGCCGCTCGATTCTTAGCGACAAAACTCGAAACTGCACCCACACCCGGAGTGTACGCAAGCGAGAGCTCGAGCCGATTGCGCACGCGCATCGCAGGAGCGATGAGCACCTTGCCGCGCAACTTTTTGTGGAGCGCGAGCGCTTGAGACGCGATGTCTTTTTTATTCATTTTCGAGAGTATACCATAGCTACATGCAGGCAAACGACCCATTGACCAACATCTTCCGCCTCACCGACCAGCAAAAAGCCGCGCTGCGCAAGCTTCATACTTCGACTGCGCGTGATTTGCTTTTTCATTTTCCGTTTCGCTACGACGCGCCCGGCGAAGAGTCGACGATTGCCGGCCTCGAGCCTGGCATGCAGGCGAGCGTTATCGGCGTGCTCGAGCGCATGGAGACCAAACGCCTCTGGAAGAGCCGCGTGCCGGCCACGCAAGGGTATATTCGCGACGCGACCGGCCGCATCAAATGCACTTGGTTCAACCAACCATACATCGGACGCCTGTGGCAGGACGGCACGCCGGTCAAGGCAACCGGCAAAGTTAGCGGCACTTCCGGAAAATTATACTTGGCAAATCCGGAACTCTCGCGCGCGTCGAACGAGGAAGCGACGAATTTCCAAAATCAGACCTTGGAGAAGCTTGAACAAAGGCCGGATATTAATTTTTCCGGCTCGTCGCTCGTCGCTCCCCGCTCGCAGCTCTTTGCCGTGTATCCCGAATCAAGCGGCGTCACATCGCTGTGGATTAGGCACGCCGTCGAAAAGGTACTCAACCAAAAAGGCGGTCTTGTTTGGAATCTTCAAGATCCTCTTCCCGCAGGCCTCTTAAAGCGCTACAACCTCCCGACGCTCGGAACGGCGCTTGTGTGGATCCACGCGCCACAAACCCTCAAAGACGCGGCGGCAGCGCGCAAACGATTCGCGTTTGAGGAAGTGTTTTTTATCCAGCTCGCGCGACAACGCGAGCGCGCAGCGGCAGCACGAGAAAAAAGTTTCGTTGTCGATCCGCCGAAGGGAGTAGTTGGGGAATTCGTCGAATCGTTTCCGTTTGCAATGACACGTGCGCAGGAGCGGGCCATAAACGCTATTCTCGCTGATATGAAACGAGGGGCACCTATGTCGCGACTTCTCGAGGGCGACGTCGGCTCGGGCAAGACAGCGGTCGCGGCCACGGCCTGCTTCGCCGCAGTCTCGACGCGCCCAAGCGGGCAGTCATTCGGAACGCTCCAGGCCGCGTACATGGCGCCGACCGAAATCTTGGCGCGACAGCATTTCGATTCGTTCATTGCGCTTTTTCGCGACCATCCGCTTCCGATAGGACTCATCACCAGCTCGGGATGTCTCAAGTTTCCGTCAAAAATAAATCGCGAAAAGCCGACGCCTATTTCACGCGCGCAGCTTTTGAAGTGGGTCGCAAACGGCGAGATTCCGCTTCTTATCGGCACCCACGCACTCATTCAGGAGGCGGTGCGGTTCAAACATCTGGCGCTCGTCATTATTGACGAGCAGCACCGCTTCGGCACGAATCAGCGCCGCGCCCTCGCGCACAAGGAGGAGCGAATACCGCACCTCCTTTCAATGACCGCGACGCCCATCCCGCGAACCATGGCGCTGACGGTCTACGGCGATTTGGATCTGACACTGCTTGACGAAATGCCGACCGGCCGCAAACCGATAATCACCGAAATTGTCGCGCCGGCTGAACGCCCGAAAGCGTACGAAAAAATGCGCAACGAATTGCAATCGGGAAAGCAAGCATACGTCATTTGCCCAAGAATCGACGAGCCAGATCCGGGCAAACTCTTCGCCTTGCAGGCAAAATCGGTCAAGGAAGAAGCGAAACGTCTGAAAAAAGATGTGTTCCACGAATATGAGATCGCTATTTTGCACAGCAAAATGACGCCGAAGGAAAAAAGCGAGACCATGCAAAAATTCGTGGCGAACGAAATTCAAATTCTCGTTGCGACGTCAGTCGTCGAAGTCGGGGTAAATATCCCGAACGCCACGCTCATTATGATAGAGGGCGCGGAGCGGTTCGGTTTGGCGCAGCTCCACCAGCTGCGTGGTCGCGTGGTGCGCTCGAGTGCTCAGGCCTACTGCTTCGTGTGCGCCGAGTCGCGAGGGGCCCGCACGCTCGCGCGACTCCGTGCGCTCGCCACGGCCAAGAGTGGCTTCGAGCTCGCCGAATTCGATTTGCGGGAGCGCGGCGCGGGCGAGCTCGGCGGTGGCAAACAATGGGGCATCTCGGACATCGGCATGGAGGCACTCCAAAATCTAAAGCTGGTCGAAGCCGCGCGCCAGGAAGCGGTGGCGCTTATACAAGCAGACGAAAATCTCGCACAGCATCCCCTCCTGAGCGCTGAACTCGCGCGGCGCACGAGCGAAATGCATTTTGAGTAAACTACAAACTCAAAAGCACAACGCCGACCGCTCCAAATACGAGTCCGAGAACTTGCCAATGGTCGAGCTTCTCGTGGAACATGACGAGGCCGATAAAGAGGTCGGCCGCGAGCCCGATGATGATCCAAATCGTGCCGATGACGGCGAGCTTTTGTTCTTCAAAAATTGCAGGCAGCCACGTGAGCGTCGAGAGCGCATACACGCATAAAATATAGAGCGCGAGGATGACGCCCGGATGGAGCGCGAAGCGTTTGGAGAGATATTCGCCGCCGGCGAAAAAAATCGTTGAGATCCCAATCCACGCCCACACGGGCAAAAGGGTAAGCGTTTGCATAGAATCATTGTATATCCTATCTCTGATAGTATATAGTCGTCCTGCGGGCGCGTAGCTCAGTTGGTTAGAGCATCGAGCTTATACCTCGAGGGTCCCTGGTTCGAATCCAGGCGCGCCCACATAATTTAATTGAAAAAGAAAAAGCGCCGGACCTTTTCGGTTCCGGCGCTTGCCGTTACGCCGCGGTTAGTGCGACGCAGCGATGCCTCCAAAGAGCGATGTATTGCAGACAATGTCGGCAATCTGCGGGGCCGTGTAGTCGCGGCACGCATCCGCAAGAAGGCGCGTCTCGTACCAAGGGTCGCCATCCGAGAACGGCATGAACGGATCTTGGGTATTATCCGACCCCAAGACGATAACAACCCCCTCTTTGTGCAGGAGTGGAACCGGTGCTATTGAGTTCGACATCTGCACTTTCATTTCTTCTTGCTTCATACTGATCGCAGCGCCGGGACAGACTTCGATAGCCAAACCGGCATCGCGGCACATCCGGGCGATCTCCCGCTGCTCATACGGCTCCTTGCGCGAGATGATGGCATGAATACCTGATCCGAACCCTTGGAGGCCGTACTTCATTGTCATAAGCGCGAGCAGTTTGGTTTCGTCTTCCCACGACACACCCTTCTGGTCAACATGCACACTGAAGCGCTTCTTCTGCTCCCGTGCCATCCCCAAAATAACGTCGAGATGACTCTCAAGTCTCGGAGCGTCACGCGAGGGCAGACCGCCAATATAATCGGCAATACCACAGGCTTTTTCTACCCACTTGCGCGGACCCGGTTCGAGTACGCCTTCGAGCGGCTGGATGCCGATCTCGATCACAATTCTGCCGCCGTACTTATTCTGGATATGCTTCTTGACTGCGAGCGCGACTTCGATGCACTTGAGCTCGACCATTGTATCGGCGTCGACCATCGTACGCATGTGGGTAACCCCGCACGAGATGCGAAACTCGACACAACGCAGAATGCGTTCGAAGAGATCTTCGGGGGTATACCCCGCCTTAAGCTCACGATACAGCCTCCACTTCTCCTGCATGTCCCTCTGACCCAGAGCCAAAGTTTCTGGAGTAATGAGGTAGGCCTTATCATAATGGCCGTGATTGTCAGCATATCCGCCGCGATCGTGTACAAGTTCTGCAAAATATTCCGCCATGCTCTTTGGAGAGCCGGATTCTGCGCGTTTGCGATCGCGTTCAATACTCTTAGCCATTCTATCGATAGCCGCCACCGCCGTTTCGATATCTGAATAGAATGGTGTGCCGTGCTCGAGTGCAAGATTGCGGATGATTCTGGCATCCGAACGCTCGTCGATATCCTTCTCACCGGTCAAGACATTTACGACGAGATTGACGAGCCCTGCTTCGAGCATCTGTCTGGCGTCCGAACCCACGCCTTCACTGATGCGATGAAGAAGAGTGTTCGATATGCCGTGCTTATTGAGATGTGCGCTCGTACCCTCCGTCGCAAAAATCTCCACACCGAGATCCTCCAACTGGCGGGCGCTCGGCAGTATGCGATCTTTATCGACCTCATTACCGGTCGAGAAAAAAGCACGCTTCTTAATGCGATGTGTGAGGCCGAGTTGGAGTGCGAGCAGATCGAGATCTTGCTGCGTCGTCATGGGTACTTCCCCCTCCTGCTGGTTGAGAAAGAGCAATCCGCAACGCGGATATGAACTCTAAAGCGTCAGTATGGCACAGCGCCATGAATAATGCTACCGTGCGCACAGGTTCTTCATGACGGAGACAGACGTGACTAACTTCAGTCTGTACCGAACAGTCCTCTTTCCGATCCTGTGTATGATGTCGACAGGCGAACATGAACGCGCTCACACTATTGCCAAGCGAGCGATGACGGGCATGCAAAGGGTGCCGCCGCTTCTGGCCCTTATCGCCTGGTACTGCCAGGCAAATGAATATACGCGCCCGGTCGACTTCTGCGGCGTTCGGCTGCGCAGCCCAGTTGGATTTGCGGCCGCACTCGACAAAAATGCCGACTTCCCTCTCTTTCTGCAGGCCTGCGGATTCGGATTCGGCGTTATCGGAACCGTGCTGCCGTATGCGCAGGCGGGCAATCCGCGACCGCGGGTGTTTCGGCTCACTGAGGAAGAGGCACTTATTAACCGTCTCGGCTTCAACAGCGAAGGCATCGAGAGCGTACGGCGCGAGCTACTCTGTGACGCCCCGCGGTTTACCATTCCCATCGGCCTCTCGCTCGGCAAAATGAAAGAGACCCCTGTAGAAGAAGCATATCTCGACTATATAAACGTTCTCGAAAGCGCGCCACCGTGTACGGCATTCAAAGTTGTAAACGTCAGCTCGCCCAATACGCCCGGTCTGCGGGCTCTTCAGGGCAAGCGTTACATCGAAGATCTCATCGGCCACATCGTGCATGCCGAAGCGAATGCCGCGCAACGTGAAGGTCGGCCCCCGCAACCGATTCTTGTCAAAATAGCTCCCGACCTTTCATTCGCAGAAGCAGACGACGCGATGGAGGGGTCGCTCGCGGGCGGCGCAAGCGGACTGGTAATCGGCAACACGACCACAGACCGGCCGCTTGCAAATGAGTCCCGCTACTCTTCGGAAATAGGGGGCCTCAGCGGCAAGCCGCTCTTTCCTAAAATGATGCATCTCGCCCAATATGTTCGCAGCCGACTGCCGAATGTGCCGCTCATGCTTGGGGGCGGCATCGACTCGGGCGAGAGAGCCAACAAAGCACTCGAGGTTGGGTCGGCAATTAAAATACATACGCCGTTCGTGTTCGGAGGCCCGCGCATGGTCACAGAATTGAAAGCCGCCGCCTGCTGTTAATAATACCGCCCCAACATAGCCGGGGCGGTTTTTTTGTGGTAGAGTCCGGCTAGGAGAACCTGGACAGAAAGGAAAGGGTGATGGATGCTATCATCATCCGCCGTCCCTTCAACGGCCACGTGTATCTGCGTACGAGCAACATGACGTGGCCCGTTCTGCGCTACACGGCCGCACATTTCGGCCGCGCCATCGTGACGCCAGATTTGACACTGCGCATAAGAACGGCCGGAGCAGCGGATAGTTATCGCAAATGCAGGTCTAATGGCCATTTCATCAGTCTGTATTCCTCAGAATTTCAGTAACCATCTTTTCAATTCTT
>JBOHOA010000114.1:0-9118 GCA_050730975.1 Minisyncoccia bacterium | reverse complement strand
GATCTCCCGCCCGACTGGGTCGCCATTAATAAAACGACCGGCGCGCTCGCCTCTCCCGAGGCCTCAAGCACCGACACGAATTTCGGCTACGACGCGCTGCGCGTGCCGTGGGAACTCGCGCTCGACTGGCAATGGTTTCAGGATCCGCGCGACAAGGAGCTTCTCGATCAATTTTCTTTTCTGGGCAACACATGGCGCGCGGACGATCTTCTCGAAGCCACCTACACGCACGCGGGAACGGTTGCATCGCAGTACGACTACCAGACGCCGGCGATGTACGGCGGCGCCATCGGCTACTTCACCGTGGCCGATCCTGCCGCGGCGTCTGCCGTGTATGAGCAGAAGCTCGCGTACCTCTACATGCCCGACTGGAGCGGCTGGCGGCAGACGCTCTCCTATTACGACGCCAACTGGGCATGGTTCGGGATCGCGCTGTACACAAACGAGCTTCCTAACCTGACGGCCGGATTACCCACTTCGTTTTTTAACCAAACGAACGTATGAATATAAATTATCACAACGAACGGACCTCATTGCTGCGCCGCGCGTTCCTCGATGCCGAGTCGCCGAAGGCGCTGCTCGTAGTCAATGCCGGCGCGGCGATACTCTATTTCTTCGTGCTGTGTTTCGTATTTCCGATAGGCAATTCGGTGCTGTTCGGACTTCTCGTGTTCGGCGAAGTGTTCCATCTCTGGCAGGTGCTGACCTTTCTTTACACCGTTTGGGATACGAGCTACGCGCCGCCGCAAGACGATTCATACCAGCCGGGCGTCGACGTGTTCATCACGGTCTGCGGCGAAGAGCGCGAGATAGTAGAAAAAACCGCGCGCGCGGCGCTCGACATGGACTATCCCGATTTTGCCGTACACATCCTGAACGATGGCTACGTGGCGCACAAAGAAAACTGGCACGAGATGGAAGAGCTTGCGCACGGCCTC
The DNA here is from genome assembly GCA_050730975.1 of Minisyncoccia bacterium. Lineage (GTDB taxonomy): Bacteria > Patescibacteriota > Minisyncoccia > Phycocordibacterales > SBAW01 > JAKALC01. The sequence goes on along the minus strand of JBOHOA010000114.1, from coordinate 8,180 downwards.
GGCATCAACTGCATCACGCGGCAAATTCCGGGAGGCGCCAAAGCCGGCAATATCAATCATGCTGCGACGGTAACCCGCAAACCCATCATCGTCATTTTCGATGCCGACTACATGCCGCATCGGGATTTCTTGCGGAAGACTACGCCCTATTTTGTCGACCCTTTGGTCGGCTTTGTGCAGACGCCGCAATATTACAAAAACTGGGCGGCTAATTACGTCACGCGCAGTTCCTGGGAACAGCAGGAGCTTTTCTACGGCGCCATTTGCAAAGGCAAAAACCGGCTCAACGCGGCAATAATGTGCGGCACAAACATGCTCATCTCCCGCGCCGCGCTCCAGTCCGTCGGCGGCATGAATACCGTGAGCATCGCCGAAGATTCCGTCACCGGCCTCTTCATGCATGCGCGCGGCTGGCGTTCGGTATACGTGCCAGAAGTTCTCGCCGAAGGCCTTGCCACCGAAGATTTACTTTCGTATTCGAATCAACAATTCCGCTGGGCGCGCGGCAATCTCGATATACTCTTCCGTTACAATCCGTTCTTCATGCGCGGGCTCACGTTCGCGCAGCGCATCCAGTATCTTTCGTCCGCAAGTTTTTTTCTTTCCGGACCCATCGTCGTCATTGATGCGCTGCTCCCGATAGTATTCTTTTTCAGCGGGCTCGTGCCCGTGCACGTTTCCGGCATGTTGCTGGCGCTCGTGTTCCTTCCGTATTTTTTCCTGACGCTCTACGTCATCGAACGCTCATCTAACTGGAGCTTCACGTTTGAATCGCTCGGGTTTTCGATGGGCGTGTTCGCTATACATGTGCGCGCCCTTGTTGCCACGCTGCTGCGCCGCAAATCCGCCTTTAGTGTGACGCCCAAGGCCGCGCAAACGGGCAATTTCATCATGCTCGCCAAATGGCATATCGCCTATCTTCTGCTCGCCCTTGTCGGCATGAGTATCGCGCTCGCGCGCGAGGGCGTCTCCGCGTCGTTTATCAACAACACCGCGTGGGTGGCGGTCAACAGCGCGGCGTTCCTGCCATTTATTCGCGCGTCGCTGCCGCAGCGCCGTGCACAGCGGGCGGCCGAGCCGGCAGCGCAGCTTGAATTAGCTCAATGAGCGCGCCCGTAATTTGCAGCCGACATAATCGAATCTTCGTATGAATTACGCATCCGCTGAAATCGCTCCGTTCGCCGCACCTGCCGCGCGCGCAGGCGTGAGCCGCCTCACCGTCGCGCTTGCACTCCTCGGCATGATGGCGCTGTGCGTTTTGCTCTCGGTCTTCTTTTTTATGCCGCAGAGCCTGCGGCTCGACGAAGCACAGAGCATCTGGCAGGCAAGCCGAACGCCGCTTGGCATCATCTCGCTCGTTGCCGAAGACGTACACGTGCCGCTGTATCACGAAATCCTCCATCTTTGGATGCTCTACGGCGGGCAAAGCGTTACGGCGGCGCGGGCGCTGTCGCTCGTCTTTTATCTCCTTTCACTTCCGGCGATATATCTGCTTGGCCGCGAGGCCTACAGCAGGCGCGTCGGACTCGCAGCAGCGCTCCTCATGGCCGTATCGCCGTTTATGAACTGGTACGGCAACGAGGTGCGCATGTACACGCTCTTTCTTCTTCTTACGATACTCAACCAATACTTTTTTATCCGTATCTGGAAGCGGCCGAGCAACGACGTGTGGGTAGGCTACGCGGTAACGGCTCTTTGCGGCGTGTTTACGCACTATTTCTTTTTCCTCAATCTTGCGTCGCAGGCGATATTCTACTTTGCGCACCGCGCACACTTCGCGCGCGGATCGTTCCGGCGCTTTGCTACCATACTCGCGCTCGTCCTCATAACCTTCGGGCCATGGGCATGGTACGTACTCGCGCTTGGCGAGGCGCAAAATCAGACTCCGCTTCTCAGCGTCCCCACCACGGTCGACGTGTTCAACGCGTTCTCGCAATTCTTAATCGGTTTCCAAAACGACAACGTGAACACCATTTTTCTCTCGCTTTGGCCGACCGCGATTCTCTTCGGCTTCTTGGCGCTCCGGCCGACGCGCCGGCCACTTAGCGGCGCGGGGCCGCAGACGCGCTATTTTCTTATTACGGTCGTCGTATCCTTTGCGATAGCGTTCGGCTTCAGCATCTTCGTCCAACCCGTGTTCGTGTCGCGCTATCTCATATTTACCGTACCGTCGCTGTATCTTCTCATCGTCGGCTTTTTCGACACGTATTTCAATTCGATAATTGCTCCCGCCGTACTCGTCGCGCTCATGGCCGTAACGCTCGCGGTCGAAATTGCAAGCCCCACAACGCCCGTAAAAGAAAATTACGAGCAGGCGACCGCGTACCTCAACGCGCACGTGGCGGCGCAGGACGCAGTCGCGCTCGCAGCACCCTTTATCGTCTATCCAGTCGAGTACTACTACCGCGGACTGGCGCCGCTCTCGACGCTTCCCGCATGGAACCAATACGCGCACGGCGCGATTCCGGCGTTTTCGGCAGCTACGATGCCGTCTCAGGTGCAAGCGCTCGCCGACAATCATCAGAACGTATGGCTGCTTCTTTCTTACGATCAGGGATACAATGAGACCATCAAGACCTATTTCGACGATCATTATACGCGCCTGCTCGTCAAAAATTTCTCATCCGGCCTCACGCTCTACGAGTACCAGACCGGCTACGAAACGCCGCTTCTCAAAGCGAGCCCGGCGATGCGGTAGAGACTGAGGAGCTACTGCGCGTTCTTTACCAGCTCGAGCGCATAGGAGGGCCACCATTGTCCTGCCGACGGTCCGCCGTTGCACGAGCCGTCCGACTCGCCCGGCGTCTTTATCCAGAGGTACGCGTCGAGGAGCGGATTGCCCGTATCAATCGTCGGTTTCTGCCCTATCGCGCGGCCGGGCGGATTGCACCACAGGCCGTCGGAGCCGAGGCCGTTTCTTGAAGTGTCGACAACAAAATGCTTGTTGCCGACAAGCCCCGAGAGCTCGGTGCCGTACGCGATCTCATTCTGCGTCGCGTCGAAGTTTGAGACATTCAGCGAAAATCCGTCGGCCTCGCCAATGCCCGCCTGCTGAAGCAAAGAAGCCATTGTATGCGCATCAATCCAGTTTGAATGTCCGGCGTCGATGTAGACCTTGGTGTTTGGATTGCTCTTGAACGTCGACACCGCGTGGGATAGAAGCGAGAGCCGCGTCGCCTGATCCTGCGATGAGAGGCAGGAAATTTCCGCGAGCGCGTCCGGCTCGAGGATGACGATGGCTGGAGCACTTCCGATGCCTTCGGCGAAAGATTGTATCCACGATTGATACGCGCTCGGGGCCGACGCACCGCCGCTCGAGTAGCTGCCGCAATCGCGCTCGGGGATGTCGTACGCAACCAGGACGGGTGTAGCGCCCTCAGCGCTCGCTGCCGACACGACCGAATGTACGTCGCTTTCTACATTACTGTTCCAATCGCCGAACCACACCGCCGTGGGTTGGCTCGCCAGCACCTGCATGGCCGTCGCGGCCGATGGGTTGCTTTGACGCCACGCATTAGCTTGTGCAGCGGCTTCGGAATTCGGATCAACATACAGATTCATTCCGTTCACCATGCCTGGCGCTTGCGGCGCGGTCATCGGACGCGGCGCGGGCGCCGATGACAATGCAAAAGCAGAGAACATCTGTGGCGCGGGCGCGCTGTTTTTTGCAGCTGATGCCGTCGCATTCGAGGAGTTGTGGACGATAATGTTCTCGCTTTTTGTGGCAATGGTGTTGCCCGCAGTGTCTTTCGCCACGAACGTCAGCGTATAATTGCCGGTCGGCTGCCAGCTCCAGTGGGAAACATCCACGCTCGCCTCCTTGTGCGGAGAGTCGGTGTCGTTCTCGGGCATAGGTACCAATTGCCCGTTGTCGACCTGCCAGTACATCTCATAGGTATCGGCCGCGCGGTTCTCGACAACCGCCTTAAAAGGCTGAACGCCGGAGATCGCCGAGCCTGCAGTTGGCCACCAAACATCAATGCTTGCAGCATTAATGGGCGGCGCTACCGCCGCGGTCGCCGGAGCCGATGACGCCGTCGCGACCGCCGGAGAAGCAGCCGGTGCGTTCGCAGTGCCGGCCGGCGTGCCCGCACTTGCATTTGCGGCGCTAGCAGCAGGTGCGGCGGCACTATTGCCGCCCACATAAATCTCGACCGAGCGCTGCCCCACGACCGAACCGTTTTCATTTGCCACAAAATTAACCGTGTACGGCCCACTTCCTTTCCAATTCCATTGGGAGAGATCGACGCTCGCCTCTTTGTGCGGCGAGTCGGTATCGTTGTCGCTCATTTCAACTAATTGTCCGTTGTCGACCTGCCAGTACATCTGATAGTGCGACACGTCGGTGCCGTTGATCATGGCTTTGAATGGTTGCACGCCCGAGACGTGCGCGCCATCGGTCGGCCACCAAATGTCTATCGACAATCCGGACTCGTCCGCCGAAGCGAAAAGCGCCGCCGGAATGCCAAATGCTGCGAGAACGATAATTGATGCAAACACCGTGAGCAGAACCGAATCGATGTATTTAATCATAACCCCATAAGGGTACGTGGCCGCGCTAATTGACCGCAATAAATCGGGCATTCCCTAATGCAATTTTCATGAACCGCTTCAGGTGGCCGGCATCGCTAATGCGTATAGGACGGTTTTGCTTCATCTGAAGAAATATCCGGACTTCATGTACGATTAACGGGCTTTTTTGGATACTCGAGAGTAGATGCAAACGCTTTTGGTTACTCATAACTAACGCACCCGAGAAGCCTATGACTATGTTCAAAAAATTTCCGCTCATCGCGGGTTCTGTCGCCTTCGTGCTCTTGCCGGCGCTCGGCGCGTCCGCGCCCGCAGCGCATGCCGACGTATCAGCATGGCTGCGCGGCGCCGACGTAGTCCCGACGTCGACAAGCGATTACGCAAGCAGCAGTTTCGAGGAATCGCTTCGAAGCCTTAAAGCAACGGGTGCAACGTACGTCTCGCTCGTGGTGCCGTACTATCAATCGAACATTTACTCGACCGACATCGCGCCCGGCTACAACACTCCGACCGACAGCGCGCTCGCCTCGGCAATCGATTACGCGCATTCTATCGGCCTCAAAGTCGCGCTCGACATGCACGTCGATCCGTACACCGGCGACTGGCGGGCGAATATTAATCCGTCCGACCGAACGACGTGGTTCCAAAATTATGGCAACTATCTGACGCACCTCGCGACCCTCGGGCAGGCGCACGGCGTCGAGCTCATCATCATCGGCAGCGAACTCGTCGACATGCCGACGTACGCCCAAAACGGCGACAACACCGCCGAGTGGGAAAAACTTATTTCCGAAGTGCGCAATGTGTATTCGGGCCAGCTCACGTACGACGCAAACTCCGATAACAACGAGAGCGGCGGCGTGTTCCAGGATGAAAAAGATTACATCGGATTTTGGAATGACCTCGATTACGCCGGAATCTCCGCGTACTACAACCTCAATACGCAAAACGACGACGTCTCCTCGCTCGAAGGGCAATGGGATTACTGGAACGGCGCGGACCTGAAACCGTTTTCGCAAAAAGTCGGCAAGCCGATTCTGTTTGTCGAAGTCGGCTATCGCAGCGTCGACGGCGCGCACGAGCAGCCGTGGAATTGGCAGATGGGCGGCAATGCCAACGAAACCGAGCAACAAAACGATTACCAGGCGCTCTTTTCTTATTGGAACAATTATCCGTACATCGCCGGCGTTTTGTTGTGGGATTGGGAGACGAATCCGAACGGTGGCGGATCCGGCAACACGGATTACACGCCGCAGAATAAGCCGGCCGAGCAAACAATAACGCAATGGTTTACGCAAGGCTCCGGCGGCTCGCAATCCTCCGGCTCCTACTCGTTCAGCGCCGACAGCGGCGGGGCGCCCGGCAGCGGCACCGCGGGCTCGAGTATATCGCTTACAGCTAATGTGCACGATCTCGGCGCCGCACTGAATGGCGGCATCGTCGATATCGAAGTGTACGATTCTAATAATTCCCGCGTGTTCCAAAAATATGTTTCCGCTTCGCTCGCGGCTGGCTCCTCGCAAACCTTCACTGCCTCGTGGACGCCAAATGTCGCCGGCGCGTATCGCATGGCCGTCGGCGTGTTCTCCGGCGACTGGTCGCAAAATTACTATTGGAATAACAGCGCGGCGTCGATAAGCATCGGCGGATCATCGGGCGGAGGTAACGGAAACACCGGCGGCAACGGAAGCACGACGCCGCCCGCAAGCGGATCCGTTGATGTCTGGTGGCCGACCGACGGCGCGCATGTTTCGGGCACGCAGCCCTTTAAGGCCATGATAGACGACACGGATGTGTCGCAGTACCAGATGTACTGGCAAGTCGGGAACGGACAAAAAAATCTGATGCAGAATAACTCAACAGACTACCCGCACAAGGAGTCCGATGTCGATCTCTCCCAATGGAATTGGGAGGGCAATGGCCCCTACCCCATCACTTTCACTGCGGTCGACGGGACCGATTCGACCATCGCCCAAAAAACCCTCAACATCTGGGTGCCGTAAAAACATAATAGGTAGATCATCAAGGCTCGCTTAACCTTCACTTTTAACGAACTCTTGGAGCTCCGACCGCCGCTTGGGCGCGGATAACAGGTTGGATATTAGTACCTCCACCAACTACGAAGCCCGAGCGATATGGTATACTAGTTATAAACACCTATTCCCTCATAGCCTAATTATCCACAATAAGCGAGCTTGCTTTTTAAAAAGTTGTGTTATGCTAAATCCACCTGGCGCGTTTACCGCGACAGAATTTATCCGGTAACCTCACATTCCTATGTTAGGAAACTGGTTAAAGGCAACCTCGAATAGCTAGAAATAGACTGTTTCTAGACACCGTAGGTGCCATGGTAGGCCAGTACGGTAAAGTGAACACGAAAAAGTCGCCGTGCTAATCCGGCATGGCGTCCTATCTTAGGAGGAATGGCTAGTCACCGGACCAAGTGAGGTTGTAGTGTAAAATCTATTCTTAATGGCCGAAAACAAAGGCCCCCGCGGGAGCGGAGGCCTTTGTCGTTTACCGCGCAGTGGTATACCAAAAATCATTATAGCCCGACATCAGCCAAATCAACAACGATTTGGGGATAAAGTATTTTCTAAGATTGTCTCTTTTAGCCTCCTTTTTGTGGTAAGGTGTGGGAAAAAAATTAGGGAATGAGGTGCAAAAAGCGTTCGGCAAGAACGCTTGCGGCAATAGTCAGAAGCCAGATTACTAACGCCCACACCATCTTATTTTGGACGTAATCTCTAATCTTCTTATATGCGATATTCTCTACTTTTTTCTGAAAGGTTTCGTCCTTTAGCTGCTCATTAAAAATGAATCGGACTTTGTTTCGAAACTCATCTTCTCGAAGCTTTGTTGAGAAAACCGAGCTGCACATGGCCTGCAGTGCTTCTTTGGACGTATTCGTCTCAATAGAATTAACTTTCTTCTCTAAGGGAGTGATGTGACAGGTCTGAAGAAAATTGGTCTTTTCATCGATAACGCTTTTGACGTCATCCTTGGATGGATTTTCATCGCTCATATCGATTTATTGTTTCGATGCAACCGGTGGAAGTGTTACTCCTTTAGAGATACCCCCCTCTTTAAATTCAACCGACTCTGCATTTTTTATGAGATCAAGTAATTCTAAGGCCACCGATACAGTCTTCTTTTCATCCATACCGAAATGAACCATTAAGGCCTCAAGTCGAGTTGCCGCACCATTTGTTATCTTCAAATCGAAGGTTTTTTCACCCATATACTCTATAATTGGATATTGCTAATATACTACCTGTAACCATGAAACGAAAGGACGAAGATGGTATGAACAAGAGTACCTTTTTGGCTATCTTGCGCCGCGCAGTATCATACCGAGCAAAGCGTAAAACCGCTCCATGTCGTTGTAGCGGTTGTTCCGGTGGAAAACGAAACCGTCCAAATACTCCTGCAAGTGCTTCTTAGACACCACCTTGTGCGTGCCTTTGATTGAGCGCTTCACGTGCGCCCAGAACGCCTCGACGCTGTTGATGTAGGCATCCCCACGCACGTATTCGGCCTTGTGGTGGTCTACCGCGTGGCGGTCGTAACCGAGCGCCACCTTGTCGAGCCGGTTCGTCTTATCCGTCATGAGGCGGGTGCCGTCTTTCTCGACGTTCGCCGCCAGA
>JBOHOA010000113.1:0-3248 GCA_050730975.1 Minisyncoccia bacterium | reverse complement strand
GCGTAGCGCAGCGCCGGCATTTTGTTTTTTGAACAGCTAGAGATTAGATTACGCCTGCCTCCTTGAGTGCCTTATACGCGCCTTTTTTGCGCAGGATTTTAATACCCTTGGTCGAAAGTGTTAGGGTAACGGTTTTGTTCATCTCGGGAACGAAAATACGCTTTTTTTGCAAATTGGCGCGCTTGCGCACCTTGCCGGTCGGGTTGAATTTGGTCGCGCGCACGCGGTTGGAGTAGCCGCCTGCTACCTTGGAGGATTTATTCGTGATAGGGCAAATTTTGGCCATGGCTTTTAACTGTCTCTTTTGGAGCTTTCAGCAACGCTCAAAAAGGTAACACACTTGCTTTTGAGGTGCAATGTACGTCCTTTGCGTGTAAGCTAAAAGCTGTCCTATGTCCATCATCTTCGCCATCATCATTCTCATAGTTTCCGTAATTCTCCATGAGGTGGCGCACGGCTACATGGCCAACTGGCTCGGCGATCCGACCGCAAGGCTTAGCGGTCGCCTCACGCTCAATCCCTTGCCGCACATCGATCCGGTCGGCTCCATCTTGCTCCCCGTGCTCATGCTGCTCCAGCAGCCGCTCACCGGCGTGCCGCTCATTATTGGTTATGCCAAGCCCGTGCCGTACAACCCGTACAATTTACAAGGATACTGGGCGGAAGCGCTCGTTGCGTTTGCGGGGCCGGGTACCAACATCGCGCTTGCAGTAATCTTCGGCATCGCTATTCGGTTTCTCGGCCTCACGTCCGTGCTCGTGGCGCCGTTTGCCATAATCGTCGAGCTCAATCTATTGCTTGCGCTCTTCAATCTCATTCCGTTTCCGCCGCTTGACGGATCCAAAGTGCTCTCGGCGCTCCTCCCGGGCGCGCTTGGAGCGGCCTACGACCGGCTGCGCCACTCGCTCGAGCGGCTCGGCATACTCACTGGCACACTCATCCTTATGCTCGTCTTTTACTTTCTCCTCATGCCGATTTTTTCCATCGTCATCGGTTGGGTTTTCACGATTCTTACAGGAATCACTCTCTAGTCTCTAGAGCGAGAACGAGCCGCCAAAAAATGGCAGCGAACTTATCCACAGTTTGCACCGTACATCTATAGTGTGTTACTTAGGAGTAAACGAGTTCTTTGGTTTGGAAAAGGAGGGGATATATGAATGTAGCGACCTCTCGTCCCGACTACGGTACGCCTCTGAGCGAGCAGCTCATCATTAAACCGGTTGAAGGAAAATTCCAGCTAGTTCGCTATGGAAACAACACACTATTCGAAGAAATTGGTACCCTGATAGCTTTCGATCCGCCGAAGGTATCTTGGTATGTGGAAGGAGAAGTCCGGTATACCTTCGAAACAACCGCGGAGGTTAATCGGGGAGTCGACGGCGAAATCGAGCTATATTTTGGAGATGACCTTGTGATCAAGGTTCGGCATCTCGTCCCCTATCAGCGGGCGCGGGTGGCTTTGTAGAAATAGCAACATCCTTCTTTCTTTTGGCCGGGCGTTCTTCGGAGCGGCCGGCCTTCTTCTTGCGCTCCTATTTTATATATAGTAGATTGCTAGTGCGCATTCGCGCGTTTTTGTATGTCCCGCATCTCGCAACTCGTACGCAAAGGGCGGCCCCGCCGCATCTACAAGTCAAAGGCTCCGGCATTGGGCCGTGGCTTCAACGCGCTCAGGAATCGGCCGGCGTTCTATCCATCGCCGTTTAAGCGCGGCGTGTGCGTCAAAGTGACCACGACGACGCCGCGCAAACCGAACTCGGCCGTGCGCAAAATAGCGCGCGTGCGCCTCACGAACGGCCAGGAAATCCTCGCCTACATTCCAGGCGAAGGGCACAATTTGCAGGAGCACTCGGTGGTGCTCGTGCGCGCGGGCCGCGTCAAAGACATAAACGTGCGCTATCAAATCGTGCGCGGCAAGCTCGATGCCCAGGGCGTCGGCAAGCGAGGCGTGTCGCGCAGCCGGTACGGAGTAAAAAAACCAAAAAATTAAAGTTTACAGTTTACAGAAAATACAAAATTAATGAGTGACTGTCCACTGTAAACTGTCAACTATAAACTACTGCATATATGCGTCGTCCACTCAAACACAAGCACGAAGTTTCTCCTGATCTGAAGTATCAATCAGTGAAGCTCGAGAAATTTATAAATTGCGTCATGCACGACGGCAAAAAGTCGACCGCGCGGCGTGTAGTGTACGATGCGCTCGGGGAGATTGTCCGCAAACAAAAGACCGACGCGCCTTTGGAGGTGTTCGAGGAGGCCGTGCGCAACGTCTCTCCCAATATGGAGATCCGTTCGCGTCGCGTCGGCGGCGCCAATTACCAAGTGCCGCGCGAAGTGCGTCCCGAGCGCAAACAGGCGCTCGCGTATCGCTGGATAATCGATGCGGCCCGCGCGCGCAAGGGTATGCCGATGGCGCGCCGCTTGGCCGAAGAGCTCATTGCCGCCGCAGGCAATCAAGGAAGCGCGGTCAAGAAGCGGGAAGATACGCACCGCATGGCCGAGGCCAACAAGGCTTTCGCCCATTTTGCGTGGTAAGCCGGCCTTGCCGTTTCTCTCCGGCATGTTAGATTCCTCACCGGATGCCTTGTGGTGTACAGGGCGAAATGGGAGGACGAAATGTCTTTAAAAGTGCTCGCGACCTTCGTTGCGGTCGTGGCTCTGGGCTGCGCGTCTGCGCAGGCTCACGGGGGATTTCGCGGGGCTTCGCACCCCATGTTTGGGATGCACCAAATGCGGCCAATGGGGCACCCCATGTTTCGGATGCAACAACGGCCAACGGTGATGCCGCACATGATGGGACGGAGTTTCGTGCACCCGATGATGCGTCCCAATGTCATACAGCCGAGGATGCAATCCGGCTTCGCGCGCGTGCCGACGCGGTCGTTTTCTCGGCCAACGTATCGGGCCATGCCGGTCATGCCAATGCATGCGTTCAGACAGCGGCCGTTTCGGGGCGAACGTTGGAGCGGCGGGTCGGCATTCGGACGGCGCGTCGTTCCGTCCGGCATCGGCGGGGGAACTGTCGGGTACGGCCGTCACTCGGTTCGGTTCTTCAATAGATACCGGCGAGAGTGGGTCGAAGGTATGTTTTTTAGCCTGCCGGTCGGGGGGATGATGCTCGAATGCCCGCTCGATGTTTGGGGCAGCATGGTGTATGTCCAATACGACGGCGCATGGATCGCGGTCGACGCCGCGTACTATGAGATGTATCGAGCTAATGGCCATTTCAGCAGTCTGAAATGGTC
>JBOHOA010000112.1:0-3078 GCA_050730975.1 Minisyncoccia bacterium | reverse complement strand
GTTCGTACGCCAGCGAGCCGAAGTCAGAATAAACATGAACCGTCACGTTTATTACGGAGCCGAAGGCGAGCGACGCCCGCACGTTTGTCGAAGGGCAGGCGTCAGGCAGAAGAGCAGCACATTATTAATTTCCCTCCTTGGAGCCGAGGTAGCTCAGTCGGTAGAGCAGCTCACTCGTAACGAGCAGGTCGGGAGTTCGATCCTCCCCCTCGGCTCCAAGGAGAGAATCTAACCGCAGGTCGAACGTTTGATTCTACCCGGCTCTCATGAACAAGGAGGATATCGATGCGCACATCGCCGAGATAGAGGCAGTAATGGCATTGCCAAATTTTTGGCAGGACAAGGAGCGAGCGCAATCGCTCATCAAAGAATTGCAAGATCTCAAAGCCATTGCCGAAGGCGCGGGGCGCTATGATCGCGGCAGTGCGATTTTGACCATTGTTGCGGGCGCGGGCGGCGACGATGCCGAGGATTTTGCGCGCATGCTGCTTGCTATGTATCAAAAATTCGCCGAGAAAAACGGCTGGCGCGTTTCGATGCTCCATACGCACGAGAATGATCGTGGCGGCTTTCGCAATCTTACGGCAGAAATTTCCGGCACAGGCGCGTACGGCATATTGAAAAACGAAAGCGGTGTGCATCGCCTCGTGCGCATGTCGCCGTTTAATGCCAAGGGGAGCCGCGAGACGAGCTTTGTGCTTGTCGAATTCGTGCCCGAATTACCGGATCCTAAAGCGCTTGCGATTCCTGAAGAAGATATCGGGGTCGGTTTCGCGCGCGCTGGCGGCCCGGGCGGACAGAACGTGAATAAGCGCGAAACCGCCGTACGGCTCGTCCACAAGCCGACCGGCATCGCGGTCCATGTCTCGAGCGAACGCAGCCAGCACGCTAATCGCCAGAAAGCCATGGAGCTCTTGCGCGGCAAGCTGTTTAAGTTGCAGGAAGAAAATCGACGCAAAGAAGAGGCCGGCCTTGCTCCGCAAAAGACGCAATCGATAGAATGGGGCAGCCAAATTCGCTCATACGTATTACACCCCTATCAGCTGGTCAAAGATCATCGCACCGGCGTTGAGAGGCGCAACACGGACGAAGTGTTCGAAGGCGGCATAGAAGCATTCATTGAGGCTGAAAAGGAAGTATGAGGCGGATCTTCATTTTTTTACCTGCTGCGCAGGTCCTCGTTTTTGCATTGCGCCAGAAGATGATACAATTCTGAGATTGAGCGGCTGGCAGCTTTGAAGCTAGCGGTTAGTTACTTGGCACATGATCTACTACGAAAAAGTCAGCAAGATCTACGACGACACGACGGCACTCGAGGATGTAACGTTCGAGGTCGAGCCGGGAGAATTCGTCTCCGTTGTCGGGCATTCTGGTGCGGGCAAGACAACGCTTGTTAAGATTTTGCTCGCCGAAGAGCATCCGACGTCCGGCGAGGTATATTTCCAGTCGGCCAACATTCACGCGCTGCCGCAGAGGCGCCTCAACGGAATCCGCCGTAAAATAGGCACGGTATTCCAGGATTTTCGTCTGCTCCCGCACAAGACCGCGTTCGAGAATATCGCGTTTGCGATGGAAGCCGCGGGTCGCAGTGATGCAGAGATAGCAAGCGACGTGCCGCATGTGCTCGAGCTCGTCGACCTTGGCGACAAAATGAATCATTTTCCGAACGAGCTCTCGGGTGGCGAGCAGCAGCGCGTCGCCATTGCCCGTGCGATAGTGAATCAGCCCGACGTCATTGTGGCCGACGAACCAACCGGCAACCTTGATCCAGTAAACACGTTCGAGGTCGTGCAGATTTTGAAGAAAATAAATGATCTCGGCACGACCGTCATCCTCACGACGCACAACAAGGGCGTCATCGATAGCCTCAAAAAACGCGTGCTCACCATGGACCGCGGCCGCATTATTCGTGATGAGGCGGAAGGACGTTACATCCTATGAAATTAGCCACTCTCAAGCGCATCTTCCGTGCAGGGTTCCTCAATTTTTGGAGGAATGGTTTCGTGACGCTTTCGAGCATACTCATGATGACCGTGACGCTTTTTACGCTTGGCGTGGTGCTTTTTACCTGGGTCATTCTCAATACCACGCTTAGCAACTTGCGCGACAAGGCCGACATGAGCATTTACTTTACTACCACCGCGCCGGTTGATGAAATAATGGCTCTTCAAACTAATCTCAATGCGCTTTCCGAAGTGGCGACCACGACCTACACATCAGCCGACGAAGAACTCGCTGAATTTCAAACCCGCCATCAGAACGATCAGTTGACGCTTCAGGCGCTCAACGAGCTTGGGAGCAATCCGCTCGGCGCGGTCCTCGAGGTGAAGGCAAAAAATATCAATCAGTACGGTACCATCGCCACGTATGTGCAGCAGCAGCAGGCGGTCGGTTCATCCACCAATGCCAACTATTCCTCTATAATCGACCATGTCGATTATTTCGACGAACAGCACCAACAAGCCATCGCGACGCTCTCCGATATAACTGGTTCTGCCGAAAAGCTCGGGCTCGTCGTCGTCGTCATTCTTATCCTGACGACACTCGCCATCTCGTTTAACACTATCCGACTCGGCATTTACACCGCGCGCGATGAGATATCCGTGATGCGGCTTGTCGGCGCGGCGGGAGGCTACATTCGCGCGCCGTTCGTAGTCGAGGGCGTATTCTACGGTATTTTTGCCGGGCTCCTTTCACTCGCGTTGCTTTACCCGCTGGCTTACTGGCTTGGACAAGCGACACAGAAGTTTTTCGGCGATATCAACGTGTATACGTACTACGTCGGGCACTTCGGCCTGCTATTTCTTATAATCGTCGGCGCTGGTGTCGCGCTCGGCGCGATTGCGAGTTTCCTCGCGGTGCGGCGATACCTCAAGGTGTAATTAAGCTCCAAATCAAATCCAACATCCTAAAAAACCAGAAGTTTGTATTTTGAAATTTCAGTACTGGAATTTGCGAGCTAATGGCCATTTCAGCAGTCTGAAATGGTCTTTTTGTGTTAGTCTGCAAAGATATTTCGGTAATTAACTACGAGCATGTGTAAAAAAATGCCCAAAATGCCGCAATCGCAGCGTCAAA
>JBOHOA010000111.1:0-5217 GCA_050730975.1 Minisyncoccia bacterium | reverse complement strand
GCTCACAGCTCAAAGCTCGCCGCTCGAAGCTCTCCTTCATCAAACGATCAAAAAAGTTTCCCACGACATTGAATCACACAAAATGAACACAGCCGTCTCCTCGCTCATGGTGCTGTTCAACGAAATGGAAAAAGTACAGCGCACCAACGAGTCACCTTGTCGTGTCGAGTTCAAGACTTTTGTGCGGTTGCTAGCGCCGTTCGCGCCGCATGTTGCCGAGGAGTTGTGGGAAAAAATCGGCGGAGAGGGAAGCGTGCATGCAGCAATGTGGTCGCAGTATGATGAATCGGAAATCGCGGCCGAAACCACGACCATTGTGCTTCAAATCGACGGTAAAACGCGCGGCTCGTTCCAGATTGCCGCGGGCGCACCCCCGGAAGAAGTAGAGCGATTAGCCCGGCAGACTCTCGGCAAGAGGCTCGAGAACGCCGAGGTGGCTCGCGTCGTGTATGTGCCCGATCGGCTCGTCAATTTCGTTCTTGCACGCACGTAAATAATCTGGTATAGTGATTTGACTAGGAAATTGATTATCGGTATTACTAATCCCATGCCAACGACCAGCACATCAAAATCATCGGCCGGCAAAAAAGCCACGGCCAAGATTGATTTCAAGCCCAAATCAATAGTCGACAAGCTCCTCACGACCCTGCCCGAGCGCTCTCGCATCGTTCTTGAAAGCCGCTTCGGCCTCGGCAAGACCCATAAGCGCCAGACGCTCGAGTCGATAGGCCAGCGCTACGGCATCACTAGGGAGCGCGTGCGTCAAATCGAAAACCACGCGCTCGCTGCGGTGCGCAAATCGCCGGACTTTTCGGAAGCGACTGCGGCATTCGACGCGCTTGAGCGCATCATCGAAGGCCTCGGCGGCGTTATTTGCGAGGATGACTTGCTCGAATTCATCACGCCGGATGAAGAAATGCAAAACAACATTTATTTCCTCCTGGTGCTCGGCGATCCGTTCAAATACGAAAAAGAAGACGACGAGCTCCGCCGGTGCTGGTATGCGGATCCGCGTCTCGCCGAAGAGGTGCGCGCGGCGCTCAAGCGCCTCTACGACGGGCTCGACGACGACATGCTTATTCCCGAGTCGGAAATGATCGACCGCTTTCTGAAAGAAGTCGGTCACCTCAACGAAAAATATCGCGACGAGGAAGTGCTCAAGCGCTGGCTCGCGCTTTCCAAAAAAATCGGCAAAAATCCGCTCGGCGAATGGGGTCCAGCGCAGTCGCCGAATGTGCGCACCAAAGGCATCCGCGATTTCGCGTACTTGGCCGTCAAGCGTCACGGCTCGCCGCTACATTTCACCGAAGTTGCCAAGATGATTGAAAAACTCTTCAACCGGCGTGCGCACGTGGCGACCACGCACAACGAACTCATTAAGGACGACCGCTTCGTGCTCGTCGGGCGCGGCATGTATGCGCTGAAAGAGTGGGGGTACACCGCCGGCGTGGTGCGCGACGTCATTTGCGGGATTCTCGAGGAGCATGGCCCCATGGCGCGCGACGAGATAATCGCCGCAGTGCTCAAAGAGCGGCACGTGAAGCCCGGCACCATCGCCATCAATCTCCAAAATAAAAAATATTTTAAGCGTCAAAAAGACGGCCGCTGGGCATTGGCTGACTAGCTCATAGCCTGAGATTAGTTTACTAAAAAATGATACAAAATCCGTCCGATGGCGGATTTTTTGTGTTGCCCGCCGCTCGCCGCTAACAGCTCGCCGCTTTTGAATTGATCTATGATAAAATTTTGGCGTGGCAGAAGCCGAAAAAAAAGAAGGAGGGTTCGATCCGCTCAAGATTTTTGAGTGGGTAGGCAAGCGTATCAATAAGACGTATGACTTCTTAATACACCTTATCGATTCATCCGGCAGCGACGGCAAACTGGGATTACAGTTCACGCCGTACTACATCGTCCTCATATTCGCGGTATTCTTTTTTATCTGGATTCCGCTCAATCCGCATGGCATTGCGGTTGTCGCGCAAATAGTCGCGACGTTTCTCCCCTTTGTCCTGCCGTTCCTGCTCGGTACTCTTATGAATGAAGCCATGAGCGAGTACGGCTGGCTGCACGATTACAGCCGCCGCGACTACGTCGTGTTCGAGGTGCAGCTGCCCGACGAAATCGCCCAGGGTCCGTATGCAATGGAACTGGTGTTGCGCGGCCTCTATCAAACCGGCGAAATAAACACGTGGTGGGATTATTTCACCGGCGTTACCAAGGCGTGGTTTTCGCTCGAAATAGTCTCGACCGAAGGACGGGTGCGCTTTTTTATCTGGGGGCGCCGCTCGTACAAAGAGCTCATTCAAAATCAGGTGTACGCCAATTATCCGACGGTACAGCTCATCGAGGTCGAGGATTACACGCTCTCCGTGCCGTTCGATCCGAATGAACAGATGATTTGGGGCACCGAAGAGCGCCTTCAAAAAGAAGATCCGTATCCGATTCTTACCTACAACGAATTCGGCACCATCAATCCGGAAACGAAAGAAGAGTTCAAAAGCGACCCCATGGCCGCGGTCATCGAATTTTTCGGCTCAGTCGGCGAGGGAGAACATCTCTGGATGCAATTCATTATTCGCGCACACGAGCCGAGCGGTGTGTGTCCGTATTCCGCAGGTTACACATACAAAGATGCTAACCAGCATGAGCACGAATTGCACGAACCCATAGGGCTCGAAAAATGGAGCGAACTCGAGATCAATAAGATCGTTGACAAAGTTCGTGGCGAAGATAAAAAAGCACCGGTCAATTTCAACTCGCTCACTAAGGGCGATCGCGACAAAATAGAATCCATTCAGGCCAAGCTCAACAAGCAGCCGTTCGATACCGGCATCCGCGCGATTTACATCGCGCGGAATGACAAGTGGCGCGGTGCGCCGCGCGTCGGCATCCCGTCGGCGTTCCGGCTCTTTGAGCACGGCTCCTCGGGCCGCGGCCTCAACGGCTTGGCACCCATATTCTGGGTCGGGCCGTTCAATTATCCGTGGCAGGATTTCCGCGGCATTCGGCGCGTGATGCTCCAGAAGCGCTACTACGAAGCGTACGTTATGCGCGAGTTTTTTTGGCCGCCGCACAAGCATCCGTGGGTCGTGCTCAACACCGAGGAATTGGCGACGCTTTTCCACTTCCCGGGCCGCGTGGTGGCGACGCCGAATCTTGAGCGCATGCCAAGCCGCCGGGGAGAAGCGCCGGCCAACTTGCCGGTATGACGGGAGGTCGGCAGAATTTTCAATTATCAATTTGCAATTTTCAAAATCTCGCGCACTGCTCGCGTTGAAAATTGAGACCGTGAAAATTATTTGAAAATTGATACTTGGAAATTGAAAATTAATGTATGTTTTCTTCCGAACCCAATGACGAAAAATCGTCTGCCAAAAAGAGCGCGCTCCTGGCGCTCAGGCGCGGCCGCGAAGCCGTGATCAGGCGCCCGTGGGGGCTCGTGTTGCCCGCGGCGTTTCTTCTCGGTATAGCGCTTGCGCTCATATGGCACGGCGTTTTTTCTGCGCCGGCATCGTTCGTCGCTCCGACGCTCGTCGCCGTTTCGTCGGACGCGTCGCTCGAAAAAATCGCCGAAGAGATGGAAGTGCAGCACGTTGTGCGATCCGCATCGCTTTTGCGGCTGCTCCTGCGCATAAGCGGCGCAAGCGGACGCGTCGAGGCAGGGTCGTACTTTTTTGCCGGGCCGCAGAATGTTATCACGGTCGCCAGGCGGCTCGCGAGGAGCGATTTCGAACTCGTGCCGGTTCGCGTCACGGTTATCGAAGGCATGTCGGTTACGCAAATAGGGGCGCTTCTCGACAAAAAATTGGCGCCCTTTAACGAGCAACAGTTCGTGGCACTCGCGCTGCCGGACGAAGGCTACCTCTATCCAGACACGTACTACTTTCTGCCCGGCGAAGATCCGGCCGAGATTATCGCTGCCATGGAGCAAAATTTTCAGAACCACGTAGCGCCCTTGCAGCCGCAGATTGCCGCGTTCGGCAGACCGCTCTCAAACGACGTTACCATGGCCTCCATTCTCGTCGGCGAAGCCGCGAGCGACCAGGATCGCCGTACTGTTGCCGGCATTCTATGGAAACGCCTCTCGCTTGGCATGCCGCTTCAGGTCGACGCGACGTTCCGCTACATCACCACCAAAGATCTGACCAAGCTCGACGGCACCGACATCGCCACCGACTCGCCCTACAACACATACAAAAACGCCGGCCTTCCGCCGACGCCGATTGGAAGCCCGGGAGCCGAAGCCATCAAGCAGGCCGTGACGCCTATCAAGACGAACTACCTCTATTATCTCTCCGACAAAAATGGCGTCATGCACTACAGCGCGACCTACGCCGGGCAAGAAGCCAATATCAAAAAATATTACGGGAGTTAGACGCTCGCAAAAGAAAACGGCCGCCTCCATTGAAGGGAGGCGGCCGGCGTTCGGGGAAAAAGAATCAATCCACCTTATCCACCCTAACGTCGTCCTTAAAGAAAACAAATATAGAGCGCTTGCGTTCTAGGTCCCAAGTGGAGGCATTGGTGACGTTGCCCTTCCTAGGCATAGTCAAACCGATCCTAGCGTAGATCACGTTTGGCACCGAGAGGGTGGTGAAATGTTCACATTGGTCGACATCGCGAAAAAAAACTTCCATAGAGTCACCTCGAACCTTGTAGCCGATAAAAATTTATCATATATTATTTTCAATGTCAATTTCTACGAAAAAGAAAAAGGTATTTGTCGGCCTCTCGGGCGGCGTAGACTCGGCGGTGTCGGCGGCGCTACTCAAAAAGGAAAGGTACGACGTAACCGGCGTTTTCGTGCGCATCGCGTTGCCCGGCTATCCGTGCTCCGCGGGCGAGGATAGGCGCGAGGCGCTTCGCGTGGCCGCGCATCTGCAAATCCCTTTTTTGGATATCGATTTGTCGGAGAAATACCGGCAGAAAATTTTTGCGCATAGTATGGAAGCGTACGCGCGCGGCGAGACGCCGAATCCGGATGCACTCTGCAACCGCGAGATAAAATTCGGCCTCCTCTACGATTTTGCCATGAGCCGCGGCGCCGACTACCTGGCAACCGGCCATTACGCCAGAATTTACAAAGGACAGTCCTTTGTAAAATTATTGGCTGGCAAAGATCCGGAAAAAGACCAAAGCTATTTCCTTTGGGCCGTGCCAGAGCTTCGTTTGGCAAAAACAATTTTTCCGGTTGGTCATTTGTACAAGAAAGAAGTG
>JBOHOA010000110.1:0-2981 GCA_050730975.1 Minisyncoccia bacterium | reverse complement strand
AATCGCGGCCTTTTTGTGAATCTCGGGATCTTTTTTGCGCGAATTCTAGCCGCAGCTCACAAATTATTCTTCCGTCACTTCTTGTTCGGTTCTCGGCTCCTCCTCGTCGGCTTTTTCTTCCGGTGACTCGCCTTCGGGATTGTCGAGGTCTTCGCCAGGCGCTTCTTCGCTCGTTGTTTCGACCGGCATGTCGTTTTGCGTCGGCGACTCGACGCCGGTTTCTTCTTCGATTATTTTTTCTTCCTCGGCGAATTCGTCGCGCGGGGCTTCGGTCTCTGGGTCCATCTCCGGCTCCTCGTCGACAAGGTTTTGTCCGCGCACGCCCTGAATGTCGATGCGCCAGCCGGTGAGCTTGGCCGCCAGGCGCACGTTTTGGCCGCCGCGGCCGATGGCCAAGCTCTGCTGATCGTCGGTCACTGTTACCGTCGCCTTGTGCTCTGCGTCGTCTATTCCAACCGAGAGCACGCGCGCCGGCGAGAGCGATTCTTCTATATACCGCTTCGTATCCTCGCTCCACTCGGCAATGTCTATCTTTTCGCCGCCGAGCTCGGCCGTAACGGTGGAGACGCGTACGCCGCGCTGGCCGACGAGACTTCCCACCGGATCGACATGGTTGTCGATCGAGGCCACGGCCACCTTTGAGCGGCTGCCGGCTTCGCGCGCAATCGATTTAATTACCACGCTCCCGTGCGCGACTTCCGGCGTCTCCATTTCGAACAGTTTGGCGAGGAATTGCGGATTGGTGCGCGAAAGGCGCAGGTACACGCCGCGCGGGCTGTCTTCTACCTGATAGAGCAGGGCGCGGATGCGTTCGCCCTGGCGGTATCGCTCGCCCGGAATTTGCTCGTCGTAGGGGAGTAAACCGGTGGCGCGGCCGAGGTCGACGAAAATATTGCCGCGCTCGATGCGCTGCACGGTGCCGGAGACGATGTCGCCCTGGCGCTCGCCGTACTCGGCGACGACCGCGAGCTTTTCGGCCTCGCGGATTTTTTGGATGATGACTTGCTTGGCCGTTTGCGCGGCGATGCGGCCGTAGGAATCGTGCATCTCAAGCGGAAACACGAGCTCGTCGCCGACTTTTGCGTCGCGCTTTATGAACTTGGCGTCGGCAAGAAGAATATGCTGCTCGGGGTTGTAGCGGGGCAGCGGTTCGATTGTCTCGCCATCCGCTCCGATCTCCGGCGCCGGCTCCTCGTCTTCGCCTTCCTCGACAAATCGCACGGTCGACTCGTCGACCACGGTTTTTACCTGCTCGAAGTGAGTGGCGCCCGAATTAAGATCGACTTTCGCGCGCACGATTTGCGCCCGCTTGCCGAACTCGCGCTTGTAGGCGGTCGCAAGCGCCGTCTCGATGGCGTCGATGACTTTCTCGCGCGGAATGCCGCGTTCCTCTTCCATCTCGCCGAGTACCGAATTGATTACTTTGAGATCAAACATGTTGGTAGTGAGTAGCTAGTAGTAAGTAGAAACGCACAACCGGTAATAAAATGTCCGCCCTCTCGGGGCGGATACCAGATAGCAGAAGTATATAGAAAACAGGGGAGATGTCAAGCGGCCGCCCAGAAGCCATTACGCCTGATATTTTCGCGGTGTCGAACCGTTCAGCCATCAGGCGACGTTCCCCGTCAGCTTAATTCGAGCCGGCGGTACAAAATCCAGCAACACCTCGGATTCTTCCCAATTATAGGGCGATAACGCCGAATATGTGGGGTTATTTCTCCCGAGCAGCGCGGAAAAGTAGGGCATTTCAGCCGGACCAAGTTGCACATTTTTGTAATAACGTGCACTTTTCTCGTCGGCACGGAGCCGCGCAGCCACTTGTGTCGAGAGGTCCGTGAACGCGCAAGAGACAAGATGAGCATTATCTCCCTTGTATTGGATTCTGCCGCTTGTGTCATCAAGCGCGTACATCAACCACATGTATGTGTGCTCGGGATCATGCTCAATTTCGAGTTCGAGATAGCGTGCATGATTTCGGTGCAAAATCTTCGTCCAAGCCGGATTGCCTTTTTCTACATGAGCGTATACATAGGAACGAAAACTATGGCCGGTTAAAAATCCCGGGAGCAGTCCATTCTTAAGCGCGACATCGGCACGCTCCTCTGGAATCCAGTGGAAGACCGACTGGACTGTCGGGTCGCCCGTTTTTTGCCGGTACTCAGCGGGCGCTACGGTAAACGAATGCCTTTCAGGCAAAGTTCTCCATGCTTTTTGGATTTTACGAAGCGCGGGAGAGATGGCGTCTGCGGATGCCACATGCTTCAGATTGAAATTGCCGCGTATCGCAGGTTCGTGCGACACGGCTTGGCGTAACATGGTGATTTGTGCTGCAGCGAGAGAGGCGTCGTTTGCTCGAACAGCCTCAAACAATTCGTTCCTTGAACCCGCATTATCATTTAAAATCTTCTGCAATATAACTTGCTGGTAATGCTCTGCTTCCTGAAACCGCGCTTCTGGGTCCATGAGTGAGGATTTTCTGGACCGAAGCGTCGCTAGTTTTTTGCGCGCAGCTGAAATCTCATCATCCGGCGGCCTTTGAATAGGAAGATACTCTACTGCAGCCTCCGCCTCAATATCCAAAAAATCTTCATACCGATCTAACTCACGTACATTATGGTATGGTTCGATGTCGATGCGGCTGAGTGGCTCCGCCTTCCATCCTTCTTGCATTCTTAAACAATAGCACTTCTTAGAAACGATATAGAAAACGGCTGCCGGATTTATCCCAGCAGCCGTTGTGTGAAAAGAGCTAAAAATATCGCACGTGACCAAGTGTCGGTCAAAGTGTTACGGAAAGAGCTAATGAATATCGAGATGTGTCGCGAGCTCCGAGGTCAGCTGCTCGACAAGTCGTTTGCCGCCTGCCGTGATTGCGTTGACGCGAATATGGTCGAAGCCACGCTCGAAGCACCGCTCTATAGCGGCTTGGAGCAGCATTAAGCCGTAGCCTTGGTGCCGTTCGGAAAGACGGATGTATACAC
>JBOHOA010000109.1:0-7486 GCA_050730975.1 Minisyncoccia bacterium | reverse complement strand
CTTTGCAGACTAACACAAAAAGACCATTTCAGACTGCTGAAATGGCCATTAGCTCCAGAGTGTGTATTGCAGAAATTGCGGAGAAAAATTAATCACCGATGGACGTTTTTGTACGCAGTGCGGATCGGCGGCCGCTCACGTAGCTTCTTAGTTCGCTTGTGCATTTCAGATATGGAAAAGGAAAAAAGATTATCGTTGGAGGAGACTAGATTTACCATCGGTATATTAGCTCATGCTCTATCCTAGATTGTTGTCGGTCGCTTGCAGACGTAGAATAGCCGCAAAGACCATATGAGCACAATATCCGATAACCTAGACCGCCGCTTCTATAGTTTTATCGACAATGAACGACCAGTCGATTTTTTCAAGGGTCTAGCGGAGTACTTGGAATACGCTTTGTCGCAAGAAGCGCTCAAGGCCGTGGTTGATGCACAAATGTCTGAGCGCGATGGCAGATACGCCGAAATCTTGAGATTGCAAGAAAAATCGTGGGATGAGATGCAGCAAGCGAAGAAAAAATTGATCGAAGTGGTGGAAGAAACAAAGGTTGACGTGGCATCATTTCGCCGATTCAGCTTATTCGCTGAAGAAGGGGTTACGGTTCTGCAGGCCATGGAGAGATACGAGGAGGGCATTTATATGAGAAACGGCTGGCCGACCAACAATCTTCGACATTTTCTGTTCGAAATCGCAGCCAATCTGCGAGCGCGCGGCCATGAGAATAAAATAATGGAATTCGTACCGTCGCAAGAAGAGTACACCGAATACCACCGGCGCATCACTGGCCCCAGCGAACTTGTAGTGTTCGTCAATGATTCTGATATTTTTATCTTCTCCAAAACATGGCCGGAGTGTTTCGAGGCCGAAGCGCTTCTCGATAGCGAAAGAAAGCTCAAATCATGGGGCGATTTTGAGACGCTTTTGCAATTCAACCGTGCTTATCGGATAGCGAGAGAAAACGGCAATTTTATGTCTGTCTTCCAGGAAGCCACGATGAACCCTTTGCAAGCGAAAGAAGCCGGCGAGGTCGCAGGAATGGTCGAGGATATGCTCGTCATTATGGGCGACATTCAAAAAACACTTATACGCCAATTTTTGCATGGAGCCGATCCTATAAATTACCTAGACGTAAACAATTTCAAATCTCATAGCCACATTGCCCACAATCGATTTATGTCCGCAGCAGATAAATCATTCATGGATGGCGGCTCATCAACAAAAAATGATTCAACGATAAAGTTGGATCATATCAATAAAATAACTTGTATAAGACCAAAAGATAACGGCAAAAAATATCAAGCGGTTGTCAACGACGATTATGCGAATCCTCTTACAGCTGACCGAGTTAAGCGAAGTTTCGATATGCTTTTCAGGGTAGCTGAGGGAGAAAAACCTCTCGCAAACGAATACAAAAGCAATATCGATTATTTTAATACGAATAAGCAGAATCGATTTTACACTCAAACCGGCCTTGGTCTGACAAAAATATTCAAAGTCATAGATGGCGATGTCTGCCCCAACATCATCATGGAAGTAATTAGCGAAAAAGCACTCGCGACTAGACGAAATACTCCAGTAAAAACTTAAGGAAACTTAAAAGGTGGAAAAGTTTTAGGAGACAAAAAAGCCCTAAACAAAGGGCTTTTTTCTTAGGCGAATGAATGTACTTAAATTCGTTTCTGCATTTTTTAAGCTCAGGGTCTTTGGGACAATTTTGTCATGGATGCGAAATCCATACAGGCACAACCGGAACAAAGAGACGGTCGACTCAAGCCGGAAAGCTTGAAAAATCTCAAGCGGATTATTGAGCGCGACTACGGTATTGCCATTAGCGATACCGAGGCGGATCAATTCGGCCTTTCCATGCTCAAGATCACGCGCTTGGCGACAAGCGCGTTTAATCGCGCCGAAGAAAAAAGATTGATGGTGACTACTTAATTACAATATAACCTTGGTTTCCGACTCGAGTTTCGGTGAAAGGACTTTGCGGTCGGCACCGGAACTCAAGTCAGGAACCCGACCGCAAAAATGCAAAACGAGATAAGACAGAATGCAACTGATACATTAAAGGACTACATCCGCGCCCTGGCCGCCTCCGGCCTCTCGCTCATCCCTATCGCAGATAGTGAGAAGAAGCCGCACCCCATCCTTGGCGCCAAGCACGACCTTCTTAAGAGGCCACCGACTGATAAGGAACTCGACGCATGGCTCGGACGAGGCATTACATCCTGGGCCGTTGCCAGTGGCGCGGTCTCCGGCAATCTCGTCGTCCTCGACTTCGATGAGAAGCATCATCCTGGTCTTTATGACCGCTGGTACGATAAGCTCTCCGACGACCAGAAAGCCGTTGTAGCCACCTGCCCGATCAGTAAGACGCGCAACAACGGCAAACATGTGCGGTACCGAACGGAGACGCCGCAGCCCACGACAAAGCTCTCCCGTCGCGTCATCAAGGAGAAGATAGAGACAACCTCGGAGACGCGTGGCGAGGGCGCGTACGCACTTATCCCGCCGAGCCCGGGGTACGAACTCATCCAAGGCAATCTGCTGGACCTCCCTCTCATCACGGATGAGATGCACGAGGAGTTCGTCGACGTCCTCCGTATCTTCAACGAGGTGGAGGACAAGCCCGCGACCGAATACGAATGGGTACCGGGCACCGTCGTCGACGGAGACCGTCCGGGAGACAGCTTCAACAAATTTGCGACTTGGGAGGAGATCCTCGAGCCTCACGGTTGGGTGCAGGAGTCGAAAGACCGCTGGCGCCGTCCCGGCAAAAAGGATGGCGAGGGAATCTCTGCTACCACCAATCACGCTGGTGTGCCGATGCTCTACGTCTTCTCGAGCGCAGCCGCTCCCTTCGAACAGAACAAAGGTTTCTCGAAGTTCCATGCTTACGCTCTCCTTGAGCATGGCGGCGACTTCAAAGCTGCGGCGAGGGCCGCCGCCGAGAAGTACCCCGCGACGGAGAGCGATGGTAACACTGAGCGGTATGCGACTCTGCTCGAATCGGTGCCGAAGAACATCGGGAAAGAAAATATCATATCCGCCCTGAAGCCGCTTCTCGAAGCGCTCGCCGATGAGAAAAGCCTCCCCGAGGCAGAGTTGTATATCCGCAGCATCATTAAAGACAAATGTGGACTCACGTCGAGAGACGTGGATTCGATCATCAAATACTTTAAGGAGTGGCGGAAGCCTATACAGGCAAAAAAAGAAGCAGAGAGAATAAAGACCGAGCAGACCAAAACGGAGCCGCCTCCGACGGAGGAAGAGCGGCGAGCGGCCGAACAGATATTGAAATCGCCGATGCTTCTCTACGACGTCCTGCAGATGGTTAAAAACCTAGGGGTGGTCGGTGAAGAAAAGAATATTTTGCTGCACTACATCATCTTTACGTCTCGCAACCTGGAAAACCCGTTGTCCGCCACTGTGAAGGGTGACAGTTCGTCGGGCAAATCATACACGCTCTTGACGACTATGAAGCTCTTCCCGAAGTCGGCCTACATCGATCTGACCGACGCGACGCCGCAAAGCTTCTACTACTGTCCGGAGGACCACTTCAAACATCGGATTATCGTGCTTTTCGAAAAGCATGGCGGCGAGCGTGCGGATTACGCCATCCGAACGCTGCAGTCGGAAGGAAAACTTAAAATCCAAGTAACGGTGAAAAATGCCGATACGGGGGCGTTCGAGGCCAATATTATCGAGAAAGAAGGGCCGACAGGATTCGTAACGACGACGACCGCCTCGCTTATACATGCGGAAAATGACACGCGGAATATCTCCATGTTCCCCGATCAAAGCCCGGCGCAAACCAGCCGCGTGTATGCGTCGGTAGACGCTCGGTTCATGGGCGCACCGAAGCTCGATAATACAGCGCTGAAGCCCTGGCACCACGCGCAAGTAATTCTGGAACAACTACCGGTGTTCATTCCGTTCGCCGCAAGCTTCAGGAAATACTTCCCCGCGAACATTGTCCGCACGCGACGTGACTACGGGCATTTTCTTGCCATCGTGGAGACCGTGGCATTTCTCCATCAAAAGCAGCGGGAGACGGTTGAAATGGGCGGCCAAAAATACATCAGGGCTACGCTGGCCGACGCGTATATGGCAAAGGTTATCGTTGAGGAATCGCTCTCTAAGTCGATTTACGAATTGCCCGAAAAGACCATCGAGGTGATTCGCGCAGCTCGTGAACTTTTAGCAAAGTCGTCAATCGATTTTTCCTCTGGAGAGAATACGGAGGAGCCAACGTTCACGATAACCGGATTGGCGAAACACCTTGGATGGGATCGAGACACGGTAGCGAAATGGCTCAAGCCCGCCGGTAAGAAGGGATACGTAACGCAGGTAGCTGACAGCAAGGGATCGAAAGGGGCCGAGTACAAAGTCGAAGAAAAAGAACTCCCGAGCGATGAATTCCTGCCCACGATCGAACAGCTGGCCGCTGACAATCCCCTAGAAAGCATCGAGGGGATATATGACCCCGTGACCGGCGAGACGATTGTCTTCGAACGGACAGGAATTTGTACCGATATGCCTACGCCGATAGAAGTGGCACAAAACACACGCGTCTCTGACGACCCTACGTGTGTGTTTTTGCCTGCTTCGTAACGCATCAGTGCATCGGTGCAAATTGAAATACAAATAATCAACAACTGCAATGAAACAAAACGTAACGGATACAACTTTAATTTGGACGACCGCCAAGCGGAAAATCAGTCAGCTGGTCGGTCATCCCAAAAATCCTCGTACCATCAGCGAGGACGGCATGCGGAACCTTCAAGAAAGCATTGAGCGGTTTAATTTCGTGGAAATCCCCGCGATAGATGCGGACAACACGATTCTAGCGGGCCACCAGCGCCTCAAGGCGATGCAGCTGATAGGCCGCGGCGAGGAAGAAATAGACGTGCGCGTGCCGAATCGCGCTTTGACCGCAACGGAGCGCGAGGAGTATTTGCTGCGCAGCAATCAGAATACCGGCGCCTGGGACACCGATTTACTCAAAGATTTTGACATGGGTTTACTCCTAGACGTCGGCTTCGGCGACGAGGAGCTCCAATCCCTCTTCGACGACGTGGACGTGATCGACGACGACTTCGACGTTGACAAGGCCATCAAGGAAACCAAGGTGGCGCGGGTGAAGCCCGGCGAGATATGGCAGATGGGAGAGCATAAGCTTCTCGTGGGCGATTCATGCGACCCCGAACAGGTGAAGCGGCTGATTGGTACCGACCTCGTGGACGTCGTCTACCAGGATCCGCCCTACAATATCGGATTGGATTATTCAAAAGGCATCAGCACCTCCGGCAAATATGAGGGCTCGTTCACCGGCAAAAAGGACTCGAAAAAAGATTCCGCCTTCGCCGCGTTCCTCGACGCGAGCATCAAGGCGTCGCTCTCGGTAGCTCGGCCGAATGTCCACGTCTTCTACTGGTGCGATGAAAGGTACATCTGGCTCCTGCAGACGCTCTACCGCCAGAACGGCATAGACAATAAGCGGGTATGCCTGTGGATCAAGAACAACTTCAATATGACCCCGCAGGTGGCCTTCAACAAAGCCTACGAGCCATGCGCGTACGGCACGCGGGGCAAGCCGTATCTCAACAAGAGTATTGCGAACGCCAACGAGATGCTCAACAAGGAGATCGGCAGCGGCAATCAGGTGCATGACGAAATACTCGACATGATCGACTTGTGGATCGAGCGCCGGGACAACGCGCAGGATTACGAACACCCGACGCAGAAGCCCGTCACGCTCAACGAGAAGCCGCTCAAGCGCTGTAGCGCGCCGGGGCACGTCGTCTTCAGCGGCTTCGCCGGAAGCGGCAGCGACCTCATTGCCTGCGAGCAACTGGGCCGTAAATGGCGCGGCGTCGAGATAGATCCCATATTTGCCACCGTGTGCCTTGATAGGTGGGAAGCGTTCACAAACGAGTCCGCAAAACTGCTATGAGTACCCTCAAACAAGGAGACGTCTGGAGAATCGGCGAGCACATCATCGGATGCGGCGACTCGCTCGATGCGGCATTCGTGAGCAAGGTTGTCGGCGATCGAAAAATCAGAGCGATTGTTTGTGATCCGCCCTATGCGGTCGCGTACGTCGAGGGCAAAAGGGATTTCAACAAACTGGGTACGAATAGTGGAAAGGACATCATCGGCGACGAGCTTCAGTCAGACGAGCAATACGCCCGCTTCACCCGGGATTGGCTCGAGGCGGCAAAGCCGCACCTCGATTCGTACAACGCCTGCTACATCTTCAACAGTGACTCGATGTATCCGGCACTCCGGCGTGGGATGACGGAGGCCGGATTCTACTACAGCCAGGGGCTGATATGGGTGAAAAACACGTCGGTGCTCGGCCGCAAGGATTATCTCCTCATGCACGAACTCATCGCCTACGGATGGTACGGGCGACACAAGATGGAACGCACGAAAGCAAAAAGCGTGATCGTCCACCCCAAACCGGCGAGGTCGAAGCTGCATCCGACGCAGAAGCCCGTCGGGCTGCTCCGGAAGCTGATACCGAACTCCGCGAAGGTCGGCGAGTGGGTCTACGACCCGTTCCTCGGAAGCGGGAGCACGGCCGTCGCGTGCGAGCATCTCGGACGACGCTGCATCGGCATCGACATCGATCCGGCGCACGCTGCAACGGCTATCGCTCGCATGGAGAAACTAACGGGCAAAAAAGCGCAAAAAGTATGAAAGATGAAATGCCAACAAATGCCAATAAATCAGGCGTGTACAAAACGCAAGATTTCGAGAGCTATGCTATGTGGAAAGCACTCCCCTCATTCCTGCGGGGGCAGCCAAGACAGGCTCTTGAGAAACTCGGCCTTGATGAAGACATAACGCTCTCCTTGCTGGAGATCAAGACGCAGGCGGAATTCGCCAAGCGATTCAACATCAAAGACCCTGCTACGCTCACGGACTGGAACAAACGTATCGCGAAAGAGGGACTCATATCGCGGATGTATGAGTGGGCGCGGAAGCTGACGCCGAACGTCATCTGGGCGCTCTACCGCACTGCCACCAAGACCGGGAAGGCGGCGGAGGTTAAGGCATGGTTGGAGGCGGTGGAAGGAATGTAATCTTATGGACCACGACGAAAAAACTATGAGCGCGGCGGAGGTGGCAGCCCTGCTATCACAGACCATGCGGGATTTGGCGGATCGCAAAATCACGCTCCGACAAGCAATGGCCATGTCGCGCATGGCTCTGGCGCTCGCGAAGGTCATCGAGGTCGCCGATCTTAACGACCGCCTGGAGCTGCTGGAGCAATCGCTTAAGAGAAAAAAGAAATGAAAAAACTGACTGCGGCACTGGCGAACGGGGATCTGCGCCCGAAAGAGCGCGTGCTGCTTCTCGTGCATGACCGGGTAGCGAAGGACAAGACCGGCAAGGAAATCCTGAGCGAAGCCGACAAGCATGCACTCCAAGATGGCTGGCGTCCGGAGGATAACCAGCAGGTGGATGAATATAACCA
>JBOHOA010000108.1:0-11783 GCA_050730975.1 Minisyncoccia bacterium | reverse complement strand
ATGGCGGCCATACGATGGGGTGGACGAGCCCCACGGTGCTCGGCATGCTCGCGGCAGGTGTCCTCCTTCTCGTCTCGTTCGGGTTCATCGAGCTCAAAACGCGAGAGCCGATGTTTAATCTGCGGCTGTTCCGCATTCGCGCCTTTATCGCGGGGAATGTTTCGGCGCTCCTCGGCGCTATTGGCCGAGGCGGCTTGCAATTCATGCTCATCATCTGGTTGCAGGGCATCTGGCTGCCGCTGCACGGGTATTCTTTTGAATCCACGCCTTTATGGGCAGGCATCTATATGCTACCGCTGACCGCAGGGTTTCTTGTTGCCGGACCCGTTTCCGGATGGTTATCCGATCACTTCGGCGCAAAGCATTTCGCCTCAGGCGGCATGCTGCTCGGCGCGCTCGCTTTTTTATTTTTAATGCTGCTGCCCGTCAGTTTCACCTACTGGCAGTTCGCACTCATCCTCTTCTCGAGCGGCATCGGCTCGGGACTCTTCTCAGCGCCTAATGCAACTGCGATCATGAACGCTGTTCCTGCACACCAGCGCGGCCAAGCATCGGGTATGCGTGCAACGTTTCAAAATGCGGGGCAGGTACTCTCGATAGGAATTTTCTTCAGCTTGATGGTAGTAGGACTCTCGGCGAGTTTACCGCAGGCGATTCAAAGCGGGCTTACCTCGCAGGGCGTTTCAACCACCGTCGCACAGCAAGTCGCCTCAGCACCGCCGGTTTCGAGTCTATTTGCCGCGTTCCTCGGCTACAATCCGATGCAACAGTTGCTGCCGGTGCAGACTCTCGGCGCGCTTCCCGCGCAAAACGTCGCCATGCTCACCGGCAATACGTTCTTCCCCAATCTCATATCTGCGCCATTCAAACAAGGGCTGAACATCACGTTCATTCTCTCCATCATCGCGTACTTAGTCGCTGCCATCGCATCATGGTTACGCGGCGGCCGCTACGTACACCAAGAGAATCCAGGAGACCTGAGCGATATACTTACGCCATGACTGTTGATGTGACACGCGAGCATCTGGATAAACATGTGCACTCTCGTCTGTGTAGCCGGGTGAGAATTTACCTCGGCATATCGGTTGTAATCGTCCTCGTCATTCTATACCGGCTCATTTTTGAAGGCGGCAATTTGCTTTATCCGCTCGTCGCCTTGGCGATAGGCCTCGTCATCGGCATTGTCGTCTCGCGCATGTTTTCTATCTCGTGGGATAAAGACAGGGAGAAAGTCGTGTCTCGCATGAATATCTACGGAACGGCGTTCCTCGCGGCATATGTACTATTCGAACTCGCCGGCGAGCATTTTATACGCCTATGGTTCAGCGGGCCGGAAGTCTTGACCGTCATTCTCTCGCTCGCTGGCGGCGCAGTCTTGGGCCGCGGCATCGGCATGGGTCGCGCGATGATGCGCGTTTTGCGCGAGAATATGTAGCACTCATTTTTTGCTTCGTTCGAAGCCTTTCGTCCCTATCTTACTTTATGCAAAAATTGCCGCATAAGCGGTGCTCAAAATAAGGCCGGCGAGTCTCGCGATAAAGATTGTCTCTGCGGGGCGAAAGGAATCTAACTACTTGATCATCAACACACTGACGAGTCCGTCATCAAAGTACCAATCGCCGCCGCCATTGAAGCTCCAGGCGGTTGGCCGAGCGTTGCGTTCAGTCGAGACGCTCTGCACGAGGCCCGTGTCCGAGAGCGACTGGGTCGCGAAGCCCCGTTCTGCATCCACGTTGGGAGAGATGTGATGCGTCGGGAGATAGTTGACGCCGCTGAGCTCGATGCCCGCATCGTAGCTGGCGGTTCCAATCCAGAGCGGCTGGCCGGAGATTATTTCGCTCGTCTTCCAGAGCCGCACGTGATGCCGATTACGCACGGTATTCGTCGGCAATTCAAACGCAAGGTCCTGTGCGCGGCCGAAGAGGTACAAATTACTAACGGGAGCTGCCGGATACGGCGCATTCGCAACGCTGGATTCGATGATCCGCTCAGTGCTCGATGCGGCGATGGGGTCAGGGACGAGCCAATGGGCGGCCGAGAATGTCTTTTCGATCGATGCCTCGTCGCCGACAAAAGCGATATTGATGGGATCGCCAGCGTGGCTGTCTGACGCTCTTGTTACCGCAGGCAAAGAAGCGAAGGTAGGAGTCGGGTGAAGCGAGAAGAACCATGCAGCTGCCGTCGCAATCGCGAGCACCAAGACAATGGCAACAATTATCAGCGTTTTATACACGCTGTGCATACTTCAAAACGCCATACCACACAAACGTGGCGATAATCGCAAAGACCATGCTCGCAACAACGTCGAGCGGATGGTGCACGCCGACGTACACGCGAGCGACTGCAATTACGATAGCGATGAGCCACAGAGCGAGGCCGAGCCACTTGTTCCAGAACATGCCGACCGCGGCAAAAGCTGATGCCAAAAGAGTGTGATCGGACGGAAACCCATTATCAGGAGCATGAGAAATGAGCGGCATGAAATGTCCAACAACGAACGGCCGAGGATCGAAGAAGAAATGGCCGCCGAGAAGCCCGAATGCGCATGCAAGAAGGCCGGCAGGGATGGCAAAGAGAACCATCTGTTTCTGTGCAGGCCACTTGCGCGTGAGGAAATAAATGCCGAGTATGACAGCCGGCAGAATGATGAAATACCGGGCGGCAAAAATAAAGAATGTGTCCATAAAATTATAGTGACGAAAATTACAAAAGCCTAAGTACGATTTATTAATATACATCGCTCAGAAAATCGGTACAATGGAAGCCATGCCCGAAGAAACAAAGCGCGAGAAATACATACACCGAGTGTTCGTGTGGGGCGTACTGCTCAAAGCGATCGACGGCGTCCTTGAGATCCTCGGCGGCATTGCACTCCTGTTCCCCGGAGTGCTCACTGCTCTTGCAGAGAACCTCATTCAGAACGAGCTTATTGAAGACCCGCATGACCCCATTGCGACCTATCTCCAGCATGCAATCCCGGCTTTTCTCTCGAACTCCGGCTTGTTCGCCGCGGCGTACTTGTTCAGCCATGGCGTTATAAAATTTATTCTAGTCGCGGGCCTTCTGCACAACAAACTCTGGGCGTACCCATCCGCCATCGTGGTGTTCGCGTTATTTGTCGCATATCAGACCTACCTCTATACGCTCTCGCATTCGATCCTCCTCATTCTCCTCACCATTCTTGATTTGGCGGTGATCTGGCTTACCTGGCACGAATACCGCTATTTCAGGAAACACCACACGTTTGCTGCCTAAATGCCCGCGTGCGCCATCGTTCGCCAGTGTAATGATCGAGGGCGGCGCACCTGCTATATGCGCCGCGGGAGAGCGATCCGGAATACTTCGGCGACCTAAAAAAATCCCTACTATTACACGGGCCTCCTCGTCTTGACGCAAGACATCTACCAGCAGGTTCTGGAACGCGCGATGGGTCGCTCGAATCGCATCCTGATATCGGTGCTGGATTATATGTGGAAACATCCCGGGTGCTCGCGCGAGAAGGTGCATAGTCTCATGAAAGGGCTCAACCTAGCGTATGGCACGAAAAAACTCATCACTCTCGACCGCGCACCATTAAAGAAACTCATTGACGATACCGTCACTGAAATATAACCTTTTTTGTGCTTTAACAATTTTTAAAAAACGGACGATTCCTCTGAGTCGCCCGTTTTTATGTCTTTACCTATCGTTATGGTTTGATGACGTACCATAATTTCAAAACACCATTGCCTTTCGTATCCCCCACCGCCTTATCCAGGTAGTAGAAGTAGACAGGCATATTGTTATAGGTTATCTGCATGGTTCCGTCTGCGCGGGTTAGCGTTCCTACTGTTCCTGTAACACCTTTTGCGCCGACCACACCGCTAGTTGAGGTGGTGGTATAGGGGGGCCACCTCGTAGCACAGGCACCGTAGCACGTGCTTGTCCCCGGGCTGTCATTTTTAAAGGTATAGAGGGTTCTGCCGTTTGCCGCAGTCAAAAACGTACCAAGTTTGGTGCTGCTTGCCGTCATGAGGACAACCTGTGGACTCGGCGCCTGCGTTACGGGAGCGGTCTGTGTGGTTACCGGAATAGCTGCGGGCTGAGCTGGTGGAGATGACCGCATGGACCACCACAAGAGACTGGCGATGATAATGAGAATAATAACAACCCAAATAACGACGGTAGATTTTTTCATACGCGAAATATTAAAATAATAATAATTACGCTTCTAAATTGCCTAGGAAGATCTCGCCCTCACCGTATCATATTATACGTACCCCGGAAAGAAATCGCTTTTTATCTTAAAGCGCGATACGCCCATTTCGCGAAAAGTTTTCTTGAATACTTCGACTATGCTGTGCGGGCCGGAAATATAAAAGGTTCGCTCGCGGTAATCGGGAACGTATTGAGATATAAGTGCGGCATCAATGTGGCAGGGATACGAGAGACGCGGCGATGCGTTTAAGATCGTCTCGCTTACTACCTGTGGTCTTAAAGAAAACGACTGGCGCGAGTCGTCGGTGCCCTTCAGCCCCCAAAAGGGCATACACCTCCTTTTTCGATTCACCACATAAGCCTCCAAGTTCTATTGACGGGTCTGCAAGCGCGGGAAGTGTTAATCCACGAAACCGGAGACCATACCAAAGCCATGCGCAGGCAATGGGAGTATAAAAGAGCCAGCCGGGCCAGTTTTCGAATATAGAGAAAGCGCGCTCATTCGGTTTCAAGATGCTAAGATCTTTCCCGGCGGCATCTATTTCATCGTTTGTCATATTAAAATATTTTTCGTGATCTATATCTGCCTACAAGAAAGATTACTAGTGCGATTACTATTGCTATTGACCAACGCCAGGGACCGAGCCAACTCTCGGTTGCATGACCAAAAAAATAGGAGAGACCAAAAAGTCCGGTAGTCCAAATCAGTGCCGCAAGAATGGCCGATTGAGCGAATTCCCTAAATGACATTTTAAAGAAGCCGCATGCAAGATAGATCGGCAGACGCAAGCCGGGAATAAACCGAGTGGTTATAACCGCTTGCCGCAGGTTCGTTTCTAATCCTTTTCTAGCTCTAAGTAACCGTTCGTGCATCAGAAAATTCCTAATCCGTGGGTGTGTGTGAGCGAGTCTTCCTAACGCATACAAGCCACAATCACCGAGAATAACACCTACATAGAGAGCTGCTACGGCGACAAAAATGTCTACGAGTCCGGCTGCAGCTAAAACTCCCACGAGAATGGTTGTGAGATCTTCGAGAATAAACGTACCAATCACGATCGCAAATGGAAAAAGGAACGTATGCGGCAAGAATACTGCAAGGATGGAATGCACTATGGAAACTGGATTATATGTAATCACGGCACTATTCTCTTTTCTCTGATAAAGGTTGCAGGAATTCGAACATAAAAAATTTTGAAAAATATAGGTTTCAACATACCACGAATAAAAAGTATTGCGCCATTTAAAAAGTTCGAATCCCTTCGCGGTGCGGTAGCGAAGGGATTCGAACCGTTCCAAACGACGGCTCAAAACAAGGCTCTCGGGACTGTCCGATACTAAAGTCTTCGGGCGGAGAGGGTGGGATTCGAACCCACGGTGAGGTTTCCCCCACGCCGCATTTCGAGTGCGGTGCCTTCGACCACTCAGCCACCTCTCCTTCTAAACCGACAACTATTAACTTACAACAAACAACGCACTCAGCAAAGCGTTGAGCAGATGCTGTTTTTGTTGTAAGTTGTGTGAGGTCAGTCGTGAGTTTAATGACTGGCCCCGTCGTCTAACGGCTAGGACAGCGCCCTTTCACGGCGTAAATACGGGTTCGATTCCCGTCGGGGTCAATACAGAACTTGGCGCTTGTCCGGACTGGCACAAGGCGAAAGCGTGGCGTCCGGGGTGGGAGTATATTGTTGAATAATATGCTGGGTTTAAAACGCGGATCAGTAAAACTGTACCCCTATCAAAAACAGTGGTCAGACGAATTTGAGAAGGAGCGTCGGCGTCTGCTCAACAAGCTTGGCAATTTAGCGATTGATGTTCAGCACATAGGCAGCACATCCGTGCCCGGCCTCACGGCCAAGCCCATTCTCGATATAGCTATCGGCGTTCAGCGTTTTAAAGATGCGCAGAAACTCGCCAAGTCTCTGCGCGAACTCGGATATAATTTTGACCGTCCATTTCAACATCAACTCTTTTTCGCTAGGGGCCCGGATGCTAAGCGCACTCATTACGTGCATGTGATGCGCTATAACGGAGCAAAATGGAAGAACGACGCTCTTTTCCGTGAATATTTGCGAAGTCACCCGGCGCGTGCTCGCGCGTATGCGACATTAAAGGTCAAACTGGCTAAGCAATACGCAGGTGAGCGCCAAAAATATAGCGATGGCAAAAATGCTTTCATAAAGGAAACCTTGCGATTGGCTAGACGCTAGGGAGCCAACCCCGCCGACTTATAACTTTTCCTCTAGGCACAAATTTACAGTTATCGTGCCTCGAGTTGCCGCGAGGTTATGAGCACTCACTCGATAACCCGTCCACCATGCGCTTTGACAATCTGGTACTCTTTCCAAATGAAAAAAATGACGATGAGGTCGAAAGCGGTGAGGAGCAGTATGAGGAGAGAAAAATGCGCGTACAGCTGAGAGAGTTGGAATAGCACAAAAAGCCCGAGCACTACGAGCGAAACGGGATACGCCCACCACATATTTTTAAGGAGCGCGAAAACCAGAAAGAGTTTGATGATGCCGCGCGAGAACAGGTACACGGCGATAAAAAGCGCCGAACTCGCGAATTCGGAGGCAAGGAGATTGAGGTGTGTCGCCACAAAACTGGTCGGATCCTCGACAAGCTCGCCGCGCGTCAGGAAGTCGACGACCGAGAGTACGACGCCTGGGGGGATAAGGATGGTCGCCGCGGCCGCGAGTATCTCGAAAATCGAAAGGAGACCCTTGCCAAGGATGCTGAATTTGAAGAGGTAATAGACCGCCGCTTCTTTTTTCAACTTACCGGATGATTCTCCCGTATAGGCTTCATCCATACCCCAGTGTACTATTCGGACGCTCTCCACGCCATGAACGCGATCCGTGCTATGGTATTCGGCATGAAGCGACATCCGGAGCCGCATTCCACCTCATCCGAATTCGTGCGGGATGTTATCATCGGTATGGCCGACGGGCTCACCGTGCCGTTCGCCATAGCCGCCGGACTCGCTTCGGCGGGTGCAGCAACGCATACCGTCGTCATCGCGGCGGTCGTTTCTGAAATTGCCGCCGGCTCTATATCAATGGGGCTCGGCGGCTACCTGGCCGCGCGCACGGACGCGGAGCACTACGCGGCAGAGCGCGCCCGAGAGGAGCGGGAAGTCGAAGACGTGCCGGAGGAGGAGGAGCGCGAGGTCGTACAAGCGCTCGCCGGCTACGGCTTGAGCACTGCGGAAGGCGAGGCCGTTGCCCATTCGCTAAAAAATCGCAAAACGGACTGGGTCAATTTTATGATGCGGTACGAACTTGGTCTCGAAGCGCCGGATCCGACACGCGAATTCAAAAGTGCCGGAACGATTGCGAGCGCATACATCGTCGGAGGAATTATCCCGCTCGCGCCATATCTTTTTATT
This sequence comes from Minisyncoccia bacterium, assembly GCA_050730975.1. Lineage (GTDB taxonomy): Bacteria > Patescibacteriota > Minisyncoccia > Phycocordibacterales > SBAW01 > JAKALC01. The sequence continues at coordinate 4,195 of JBOHOA010000108.1, read as the reverse complement.
ACGACGAACGTCATACTCGCCGTATGGGTATCAGTTGCGGTAACGCTTCTCGCGCTCATGGTGTTCGGCTATTTGCGCGGCGTGGTCGTGGGCATCAAGCCATGGAAAAGCGCGCTTCAGACAACGCTCGTCGGCGGCTCGGCCGCCGCGGCCGCATTTTTGCTTGCAAAGCTTGCATCATGACCGGGGGGATTCTTGTATAAGTGAAAATTTTATAATATAATCAGACGCGTTTATCATGCCCTCGCCGCATCGTATGCAGACGTTTTTTTCGCCCGCCGTTATTATCGGTGGGGCGCTTGTTATTGCGGCCGTCGCGACCGCATATGTTTTTATTACCGTCAAGCACCTGCCGCCGCATACATATGTCTCCGTCGCCACGAGCACTATTAACGAGACGGTACAGGCTTCCGGAACCGTGACACCGACCGAATCGGTTGACCTTGGATTTCAGCGCGGTGGTGCCATCGCTACGATTACCGTCGCGGTTGGCGATCATGTTGCTGCTGGGCAGACGCTCGCGACCGTCGCGTCGGCGGATTTGCAGGGTGAGCTCGAGCAGGCCAGGGCCAATGTCGCGGCCGAAAAAGCCAAGCTCGCGTCACTGCAGACGGGTACGCGGCCCGAACAGCTAGCTACGACCGACACCGCGCTCGCGCAGCAAATAAACTCGTCGTACGTTGCCTCTGACAATGCCGTGCGCACGCTTGCCGATCAATTTATTCTCAACCCCGAAACGCAAGCGCCGTCGCTCGAGTTTCAGACTTCGGATTCGGCGCTCGCTGGTACCGTCCTCCAGGAACGCGTGCAGATTGAACAAATGCTCGTCGCCTGGCAAAAATCGCTCCCGAGCCAGAGTGCGCTCGCCTCGTCGACGCTGCTCTCCGCCGAAGCCGAATCTTCGGCCAAAAATCTCTCGCGGGTTGAATCGTTCCTCGACGACACCTCAACGCTCCTCACGCGCGCCGTGGTCACGTCTGAGGTGCCCATAGCGACACTGACGCAATATGAGACTAATATTTCGACCGCTCGTACGACCATCGCTAATTCACTCTCGTCGCTGAACGCCGCAGCCGGTCAACTCTCTATAGAGCTTGCGGGAACCAGCGATCAGGATCTCGACGCACAAAAAGCTGCCGTCGCTTCGGCCGCGGCAAATGTTGATACGGTCTCGGCTGAACTCGGGCAGACTGTCATCAAAGCACCTATCGCCGGCACCATCACGGTACAAAACGGCAACGTGGGCGAAGTCATCTCGGCCGGCGCGCCCATCATCTCGCTTATTTCCGATACCCATTTCGAAATTGACGCATATCTCTCCGAAGCCGACATTGGCAAAGTAACCGTCGGACAGGACGCGACTGTAACGCTTGACGCGTATCCAGGACAGACGTACGACGCCAAAGTAGTCGCCATCGATCCGGCCGCGACGGTGCAAAATGGCGCGTCGGCGTATAAGATTACCGCACAGTTCGCCGAAGATAATCCGGCCATTAAGTCGGGGCTCACTGCCAACGTGTCTATCAGGGCGGCAACGGCAAAAGATGCACTCACCGTGCCGTCGAGCGCCATAATCACGAAAGATGGCCGTACCTACGTGCTGCGCAAGAACGCAAGCGGCACTGACGATCTCGCGCCGGTATCGGTCGGCATCGCGAGCGCCGACGGCACGACGCAAATTCTCTCGGGACTTCAGGCCGGCGATCAGATAGAAGCGTTCGGAGAAGGATATTAAAAATTAATTTTCAATTTCCAATGACCAATTTTCAAATTCGATTCCGACACAATTGCAATGGTGCTCGTTTGTAAATTGTAAATTTTCTCGTATGCCTGAACACGCCAAAAATAGCATGAGCCGAAAGACCTGGATCGAGACGGGCATCGCGGTCTCTGTTATCGCCGTGCTTGCCGCGGGGGCTATTTATTGGGTTATATCCGATACGCGTGTGTCGGTGCCGGACGCCACCGTGGAAGCGCCGGTCATAGACCTCAACAGCAGCACCGGCGGGGAAGTGCAGGACCTCTTCGTCAACGAAGGCGACGAGGTTGCGCTCAATGCGCCGGTGGCCGAGGTCGGAACCGAGATAATCAAGGCTGAGAGCGCGGGCATCATCGTTTCCATTCCGGTAACCATGGGTTCGCAAATTGCGCCGGGCGCCACTGTCGCGCAAATGATCGACCCGTCAACCTTGCGTGTGGTTGGTGAAGTCGACGAGGACAAGGGGTTAAGCAAAATCGCCATCGGCGATCCGGTCGAGTTCACCGTCGACGCATTCGGCAGCAAGACCTATTCCGGCGTGGTCGACGAAATAGCGCCGACTGCCGTCGCTTCCGGCGTAGTGTTCAACATTTCCGACCAGCGCCAAACGAGTCCGTTCGATGTAAAAGTACGTTTTAACACAAGCGCGTATCCGGAGCTCAAAAACGGCATGGCAGCGCGGATGTGGATTTACACAAAATAGATTCAAGAATCAAGATTCACGATTCAAGAAGAATTCGGAGTCTCGGCGGCGAGTTTATATCTTGAATCTTGAATCATGAATCGTGAATCGGCAAGACATTCACTCACGGGCCATCCGTGGTTCGTACTTTTGACCGTGATGGTCGGGACGCTCCTCATCGGGCTCGACCGCACGGTTGTCAACCTCGCCGTTCCCAAAATCATCGGCGATTTCAATATCTCGGTAACGACCGCGGCGTGGATTGCGACCGCCTACATCATCAGCAACGCCGTATTCGTGCCCGTGTTCGGCAAACTCGGCGACCTGTACGGCAACCGCATCATTTACCTCTGGAGCTTCGCCGGATTCATTGTCATATCCGGCCTCACCGGCCTTGCATGGAATTTCGGCTCGCTGGTGGTGTTCAGAACGCTCCAGGGTCTCGTCGGCGCCGCGGTGTATCCGACGGCAATGTCGCTTATCGCCAAATCATTCGCCGATCCGAAGGAGCGCTCGCAGGCGCTCGGCATCTGGTCGAGCTCGTTCGCACTCTCGGCCGTTATCGGCCCGCTGCTCGGCGGCTATCTTATCGATTATTTTTCGTGGCGGATGATTTTTTATATCAACCTGCCCATAGGCGCGGCCGGGCTTATCATGACGCTTTTCTTTCTCCCGCACGATAGGCCGGGCGAGCGCGGAAAGTTCGACTGGTTCGGCTCGATCTTGCTCGCCGGCGCCATTACGCCGATGGTCTTGGTACTCGACCAGGGGCAGACATGGGGATGGATGTCGGTCGCGAGCGTTTTGTGCTACCTGGCGACTGCCGTGTTCAGCTATCTTACCTATGCGTGGGAGACGCGGCACACGCATCCGATAATCGATTTCAAGCTCTTCCGCAATCCGACTATCGTTTCGGTGCTCGCGGTATCGTTCATCTCATTCGGAGGCATGCTCGGCGCCATGTTCTTGTTGCCCGTATTTACGCAAACATTCCTCGGTTACGACGCCATTCAAACCGGATTCCTCTTTGTGCCGATGGGGTTGGCGCTTCCGATTTTTGCGCCGCTCGGCGCGCGTCTTTCAAACAGGTTTCCGGCGCGCTACACGGTTTCCTTTGGCATGGCGGTCGCCGCGTTCTCGTTCTGGCTTTTGCGCACGCTTGATCCGGCGATGACATCGGCGGACTTTATTCTGCCGCTCTCGCTTTTTGGTGCCGGCCTCGGGCTCGGCATGGCGCCGTTGACGACCGCTGCCACGACCGCGGTGCCGGTAAACGAAGTCGGCATGTCTTCCGGACTCCTCAATCTGACGCGCAACATCGGCGGTGCGTTCGGTATCGCGCTTTTCGGCACCCTACTCAACAAATCGATAAACCAAAACGTCATTGCCGTAGCACAGAACTCCGTTATCCGAAGCAACGTGCCGCAACTGATTTCGGAAGGCGCACAGCTTATTATTATGAAAGCCGAACTTCTTGCGTACGGCACGGTGTTCTTGTTCGCGGCCGGCGCGATGTTCATCGGAGCCGTGCTCGGACTTATCCTCCTGCGCGACAACGGCGATGGCTCGCACCTCACGGCCGAACAGCGCGCCGAGGCGATGGCAGGGGGGTGAGCATGCCGCAGCCCCGGACACGATATAGAAAACCGCAGCCCGGCGAAGGGCTGCGGTATTGTTAGCGCGTGATGTGCCGAAATTCGAGCTAATGGCCATTTCAGCAGTCTGAAATGGTCTTTTTGTGTTAGTCTGCAAAG
>JBOHOA010000107.1:0-7566 GCA_050730975.1 Minisyncoccia bacterium | reverse complement strand
TGGAAAGGTGACTCCTTGGCTTTGGAAGGTATCTCCTTGCCAAACCCGCTTGATGTTGGTTTTGGCGGCGGTACTTTTTCAACGATACAGCGCAGAAGTGTTTCGACGCCCTCGCCGGTTTTGCCGGAGACGCCAAGCACATCGCTCGCACTCACTCCGAGAAGATTCGCAACTTCTTCTTTTACTTCGTCGACGCGCGCGAGCGACGAGTCGATTTTTGAAACGACCAGAATGATGAGGACTCCGAGATCTTTCGCCGCGCGCAGAGTCGTAAGCGTCTGCGCCTGGACGCCCTGCGTCGAATCGACGAGCAATATCGTGCCCTCGACCGCAGAAAGCGCACGCGACACCTCGTAGGAGAAATCGATATGCCCGGGCGTGTCGATAAGATTGAGAATGTATTCAGTACCGAGGTCCGACCTTGAAGAGCCTTGAGCTAAGGTCGGTCCTTGGTATAAATACGCCATCCGAACGGGCTGCATTTTGATGGTGATACCTCTCTCTCGCTCGAGCTCCATCGAATCGAGCACTTGCTCGCGCATTTTGCGCGACTCGATGGTATGCGTGACTTCGAGCATCCGGTCGGCCAGCGTCGATTTGCCGTGGTCGATATGCGCGATGATTGAAAAATTTCTGATGTGTTGCATATTGACTTATCTGTATACGTATTCTACCATCTTTTTGGTTAAGAGAAAAAGGTAGCGTGAAAACATGCGGCAAGGCGCGGCCTTGCCGCACAATCTTTTTTAAATAGGTCAATTTTTATGACGCGATATCCGTTGGCTCCACGGCTACCGTTGTGCGACGGATATCTTTGAGCTTACGACGGGAGGCATCGATCGCCTCGGCGATTTCTTTGTTTTTGAGAAGCACGAGCGCCGCGGCAGTGACGACAAGCCCCACGATGCCCGCGACAAATCCCTGCAGGAATACGCTTATTGCCCGGTTGATGTTGATATAGGAACCCGTGAGATCGAGAATCCCGTACGCCGCGCCCCCGCCGATGACTGAGGCGGCGAAACTTTGAAAAAGGAGCCGGTTAATGTTGCGCGTCGGCACCGAAAAGTCGCGAACAAAATACCACATGCCGACCGCGAACTCGGCGATTGAACCGAGCGCGTAGCCGAGCGCGAGCATGAGGACCGTCGTGTCCGGTATGTCGTCGACGCGCAGGATGGATTCGACGAAATCGCGCACCAAGGGCAAATCGTGGAACGCAAACACGAGCAAGACCGCCGAGCCTATAGACACCGCGATGTCGGCAAGGCCAAAGTAAAACGGCTTTTTGGTATTTCCCGCGGCGTAGTACGCGCGCGCAATGAGATACGAGAGCGATTGTGCCGCGAGCGAGAGGATAAAAAGCGCGAGCGCCGCGGCGGTGAGGCGCGTCGCGGTCCAGTTGAACTGACCTGCCCCGAGAATGGTGCGCACGATTTGCGCGCGCAACACGATGATGAAAATCGTCGCCGGCGTGCACCAAAAAATAATATGGCGCACGGCCGCCTCGATTTGCCGCAAAAATTCTTTCGTTTCTCCCTTGGCGTGGAGCCGCGCGAGCGTCGGGAATGCCGCGATGGCGTAGGAGACGCCGATAATCGTAAACGGCACGGCTTGCAGGTTGTACGCGAACATAAAAATAGATATCGAGCCGGCCGAAAGAACCGAGGCGAATGCGACGAGTGCGAGAAGCGAAACCTGCGTCGCGGCGAGCGCGAGCGTGCGCGGCACCGAAAGCACGAGAACTTCTTTGAGAAGTGTGAGACCCCGCGCGAGAGGAATGGGGTCGCTTTTTTCCTGCAAAAAATACGGGAGTTGCACCGCGGCATGAAGCAGCGCGCCCAAAATGACGCCTGCCCCTAGCCCCGCAATGCCGAATCGCGGGTATAGTGCCACGATGCCGAAAATAATGCCGAGGTTGTAGAGAAGCGGCGAAAGCGAATAGAGCAAGAAACGGTTGCGGATTTGCGTAAGGTTCGAAAGGATGTTAGAAACTCCGAGCAGAATCGGCTGCAAAAGCAAAAGCCGCGCCAGCAGTATGAGTTTTGCCGCCGAAGCGGGATCGGCGGCGAGGCCGGGCGCGATTATGCGGATAATGAGCGGGGTCAGAAAAAATAGAACGAGTGACAGCGCGCCCATGCCGACAAAAAAAGCGAGCAGCGCCTGCCGCATGAATGCTATGGCCCGGCCCGGGTGTTCGCTTTCGAGCCGCGCGAGCGCCGGCATAAGCGCATAAATGGAGAGCAGCGAGGCAACGGTAGCAAATAACAAATCAGGAATACGGAACGCAGCGTAATAAATGTCAAGCGTCGGGCTCGCGCCAAAAGAAGCGGCCAGCAACCGGTCACGCACAAGCGCCAAAAGCTGCGAGGCGAGCGCGAGCGCAGCCAAAAGATACGCGGCTTCGTGCAAGCCGCGCGTCTCCCGACCCACGGCCGAAAGGAGCCGTTTCATCGAACGGACCATTGGCAGCATTGTAGCTACTTGGCGCCGTTCACGCAAAGTTAATATCTGACCTCATGGATGGGTGGGATGGCGAATCCAAATCCCTCGTCCCGCTTAATTACGGCTGTTTAGCCGGCGAAGACTCACTCACTGGCGCGGTCGTACGAGTTTGTGGCGGCGGCTCAGGCGGCGTTTCGCCCTGGAACGGATTTTCAACGCTGGCCTGCATGTTGCTCAGGACGAGCTTCACTTCTGCATTGTTGGGATTGGTTTTTTCGAGATCGTTAAACTGCTGAATGGCATCCTTCGAGTTGCCGGTCTTGTATTCGGCGAGGCCGAGGAAGTATTTAGCGTTGGCGTAATCGCTCTCAAGCGTGACGGCATTCTTGAGCGCCGTGACCGCATCCGTATAATCCGTGCCGGTGTAGTAGAAAAGACCAAGCTCAAACCACAGCGTCGGATCCTGCGGCGACGAAGCCACAGCCCCTTCGGCCGCCTTTGTGGCTCCCGAGAGATCGTTTTCAGACACGGCGAGCTGCTCTTTAAACAGAAGCGCGTCGGTGTAATTGGATTTCAGAGCCAACGATTGATTTACCAGATTTTGTACGCTTGATAGGTTGGTTTTCAAATCGTCGGTCGCCTCAAGACGAGCCAGAAGAAGCGGCAGGGTCGGATTCTTAGGCGCCAATTTCATCGCGGCCTGATACGCGGAGACGCCGTGATCATACGCCCCTGCTACCTGAGGCGGTACGAGAAACTCGTAGACCTCGCCGAGCTGCGCATAGGCCTGGTAATCATTCGGGTGCAATCCCGGAGGACACGTCGGCGTTGCGGGATTACAGCCAACCTCCCGCTCTGCCTGCTTGATAGCGCCCTCAAGCGCAGATTGGAATTGTTGGCGCATCGTACTTACCGTTGCGGGCGTGGTCGACGCACTCGCCAGCTGCTGCATTTCCGCAAACTCTATCGCGATTCCGAGGCGCAAATTGTCTCCGGTGAGCTCGACATTTTGCGATTTTTGGTCGAGCGCGGCGGCATTCCCTATTTTGTTGCCACTGAGCGCATTCGTGGCTTCTTGCTCATAGGTATAGGAGAGAAATTGACGCGCGGTCGTCACGGCCGGATAAACGGTCACCACAACGAGAACAAGGGCCACCACGGCCGAACCTACTGCGGCAATACGCGACGGTCGCACGAATGCAAGCGAGGCAGCTGACGCTTCTGCGGCCGCGGATATGCTGAAACGAGAAGCAACGCCCCATGCCGCGCCGGCCAGAATAAAAGTGAATAGCGCTATATCCTGGCTCGCGGCATACAGAAGCACCATGAGCCACAAGAATAGACCCCCCGACACAAGACCGGTAAGAGCGGAAAAGTTTGCAAACGAATGGCGCGCGCGAATTATTCTTGCCAAGCTTATGAGAAGCAATATAAGCGGAATGAGCCACGCGAGTAGTCCAAGTATGCCGACCGTTACTGCGGCAGTGGCGAGCACGCTGAAGCCGTTGGTGAAATCAAGACTCCAGAACGGCGTTTCGTTAACCGACAGCGGCTTATTGATCATCCACTCAGTTTGGAAGGTATTAGGACCCGTGCCGAGTATCCACCGGCCGACATTGGCGTGCGACGCTACTGCCGCCTCAAGCGTGCTTGAAAACGCGGGTCGCACCTCGAGCGGCGGAAGGGAAAACGGACTGAGCGCGTGCGCGGTGATCCATCCGGCAAACACAAGCATGATAATGCTCACGACCACGGTCGCTCCCCCGAACCACGGGAACCTCGCGAGGCCCCGGGTATCCGAACGCATGAGCCGTGCCGCACCAAAAAGTACACCGGCAACAAGCAAAACCCACCAAATCACGTTGAATTGAACGGCAATACATAGTATGCCGATGAGCGCGAGGCAAATCGCGGCAACTACTTTTCGCGATCGGCGCATCGGGCCAAGCTCGAGGCGCGCCAGGAGCAAAATGCCGCCGAGTGCCATCAAAATGCCGAAATCATCCCATTTGCCGACCAAGTTGATGCTCCTGTCGCCCAACAAATTGAAGAATAATATGACGTACTGAAAGAGTCCCGCCACCACAATCGCACCCGCTGCCGTGGTGAGCAGCATTTTTACATGCCGCTCGCGACGGAAGAGTGCAAATCCAAGAAAGAAAGCGAGCGCGCCGACGAGCATGGACAGTACGGTGTCGACTTCGCTTCCAACCCCGATGAGCGCCACGGAACGGTCCGCGGAATACCACCACGATAACCCATACGCTATCGGAAGTGCGAAGATGGCGAGCGCCCTCCATTTGCCGGGCGCGCGCAACAGCTCACGCAACCCCCCGCCCAGACAAAATAGTATTGCCGAGATCGCAAGAAATCCGCAGAATACCGCCGGCTTCAGAAGTTGCGACGGGAGCGAAGCCGGACCCATTCCTGCCAAAAGCAAAAAGACGCCGACGAGATAGGCTATGCGCGCAAGAGTTACGAGCTTGGTTGAGCCGACTCGCGGGGCAGCGACAGGCGCCGTCTGAGCGGACGGATCAGCGCCCGGCGAGTGTGCGGAGACTGAGAAATCTTCTGAATAAACCATTGCTTTATGTTACTAGAAATAACAGTTGCCTGTGCAGACACCGTCTAGTATACCCCGCAACTTCCGCGCAACTTATCCTGCTGTGGAATACCGACTATACACCCTTGCAAATAAACGCCGTAATGGCATACTATCTTTAGCGCGTTAGGCAACAGCTCAACCGTAGTTTCTTTTTGTGAGGCTTACGTACGGCGAATATCGCATCGCAAAAATGCGTTTAGCCTATATTTTCTCGCGGAAAGAAACTACGGTTGAGAGGAAAGTCCGAACACTCAAGCTAGTTATTGGTGGCTGGGCGCTGGAACAATGTAGCAGCAAACAGTCACCAATAACTAGCGTCGGTAGCAGGTAACCCCTGTCGCCGCTCTTTGCGGGCGGTAGTGGTGCGAACAGAGACGGTTTTGAGCGAAAGCGAGAAACCTTCCGTAAAAATTCCTTCGGAATTTTTACGGAAGAGTCCCGACGGCAACGACGGGATTGAAACGGCTAAATCCATACCCGAGTGCAAGGCCGTACCGCTGCGCTTCGCGCGGCGGGGTGCCGCTCGAACCGGCGAGCGATCGCCGGTCCAGATACATTGTTGCCCTCGACAAAATTCGGCTTACAGCGCGCGCGCAGAGTGAAAATTCCCCGCCTCACCGGCGGGGATTTTCGCGTCCGCGAATTAGCCGGATGTTGGAAGCGAAATCGTATCACCCACGCGTATGCCATGCGCCGAAGCGAAACCAGCCGGAAGCTCGAGCACATAGCGGGCGGGAGCGCTTGGATAAAAAATTTTGGGGTAGGTTTTCGGCGAAACCTCCGGGGCTATGGTGAGAATCTTGTCGCTCGCGTCCATCCACAAAATATCTATCGAAAAATGCATATCGGGCATCCAAAAGCCCCAATTGCCGTCCTGTGAAAAAACAAAAAGCATGCCGCGACCTTCGGGAAGCGCCTTGCGTCCTGAAAGGCCCGCCTGCAACTGAGGCGGGGTGTCGGCAATCTCGGCGAGAATCGTCGTCGTGCCGACCGATATCGTTTGCTGCGGAAGCGGCAACTGACCATTTTGTGCAGAGGCGCTCGCCGCGCTGTTTTGCATATGCCAATAGTACCCTCCGCAAACAACGATTACGATACAGAGGATTATTCCGATCCATATGCATGCTCGTTTCATAGACGAAAGCGCTATCCCCTGCTCTATCCGCGCAGTAATAGTATAGCGGTATACTAGAACTCATCTCAATAAAAATCACTAATGAATATATTGACGGGGACAAAAAATGAGACCGCGGAAAATGAATCCGCATTCGCGGGCGCCAACAACGCGCCCGAGATGTATCTTCGGACGCACGAAGGCGGCGCGCAAAAAGAATCGGAATTTCCAACTGCACAGGAAGCCGGTTCATCCGAAAATTCAATTCCGCAAATTATTTCGATGAAATTGGCCGTCGCGGCCGCGGCTGCATCAAAAAAGCCGCCTGAGCCGCCGCATGCCAACCATCAACCGGTGTCGCTTAAGCTCTCGCCGGAGGAGCACGATGCCAAAATGTCCGAACTCCTCGGCATCTTGCATGCGCACGGCGTTGGAAAGGCGATAGACGCGGCAAAACGGACCGGCGACCCGCATCTCATGGACGACTTTCATCGCGTGCTAACCGAATATATGCGCGAAGGTCTGCCCGCGTCGCACGTCCCGGCAAAAAACTCCGCGCTCGCCCGCGCGCTCGGCCTCTCACTTCTCGAAGTAACCCTTCCGGTAAGCGGCAAAAAAGGCGAAGGCGCTGCGTCGACGGATCCGATCAAGGCCATCCGCGACTTTATCGCGCTCATGGAAAGTTTTTATCGCGGCACGGTGTCGGTCGGTGCGGACAATTATTTTTCGTTCGAGATTGCCGATCCGATCGGCGCCGCGCTTACGAGTTTGTACATCGCGATTCCGACGGCGCGCCGGGATTTGTTCGAAAAACAACTGCTCGGCCTTTTCCCAACCGCGCGCATTGCCGAGCGGCCGGACGACTACAACATTTTTGTGCCAAAAGGATTCACGGCCGGCGCCGTGGCGCGCCTGCGCGAGCGGCCAATTTTTTCGCTGCGCACGTTCGAAGATATGCCGAACGATCCGCTCGAAGTATTGCTCAATACTTTCTCGAAACTCGACCCCGCCGAAGAGGGCGCGGCCGTGCAATTCGTCGTGGCGCCGAACGACCGCGGGCTTGGACTTCGCTACCGCAAAGCGCTCGCTAACATTCGCAAAGGCACGTCCATACGCCGCGCGACCGACATTCGCCACGGATTTCCGCGCCTCGTGCACGAAATTTACACGACGTTCGTAAACGACGAAGAAGTGCCGCCCGACAAGCGGCCCGGTCCTGACGATCCGGTTATAAAGTCGATAGAGCGTAAACTGGTCTCTCCGCTTGCGTTCGCGTGCGTGCGAATTCTTTCTTCGGCAAAGACGCGCGAACGCGCCAATCAAATCGTTGCCGACATTGAGGCGTCGTTTTCAACGCTGTCCGACAGCGCGGCCGGAACCTCTATTGTGTTCAACACCATTAAAA
>JBOHOA010000106.1:0-1629 GCA_050730975.1 Minisyncoccia bacterium | reverse complement strand
CTCGACGGATTCTGGAGCCGTTTGAAGAATTTGCTTGCGCCGCACCGAGGCAAAAGCCAAGAAAGAATTGAAAAGATGGTTACTGAAATTCTGAGGAATACAGACTGATGAAATGGCCATTAGACCTCCTTTGTAGAGCTGAAATATTACAAAGGACGGTCCTTTGTAACCGGTCGATCCTTTGGGATTTTTATAGCTCTATCTCGACGCTCTCCCGCGCCTCAGGCACACGCGCGTCTGCCCCGAGGTAATCACGTATCCTCTGCGCGAGGAAGCTGCTCGACGCCGGCTCGCCCATGACGACAAAAATTTTTTCGGGCTTGCCGGCCTCCTCGGCGAATTGCACAAGCTCGCGGCTGTCCATGTGCGCCGAATACGAAAGAATCTGCTCGAGATGGGCATGCACCGGGACTTTTTTGCCCTGTATCTCGACCGTCTTCGCGCCGTCCATAAGCCGGCGGCCGAGCGAACTCACGGATTGATAGCCGACGATACAAACCGTCGAGCGCTTGTCGGGCAATATCTCGCGCTCGTACGAAAGAACGCGCCCGCCCGAAGACATGCCGGAGCCGGCGAGAATTATTTTAGGATTCGGCACCGCATCGATGTGCCGCGACTCTTCGGCGCTTTCGGTTATCCGCAAGCCCGGGAATGAAAACACGTCTTCGCCTGCCGATAGCCGCGTTGCAATCTCGGGCTTCAAGTAAGGCGCGCTGCTGCCAAATACCCGCGTTACTTTAATGGCGAGCGGCGAATCGAGAAACACCGGCACGTCGGGATTTTTTTTCGCCTCCCTAAGCTCGCGCAGATCAAAAAGTAGATCCTGCGTGCGTTCGGTTGAGAACGCCGGAATAAGGAGCGTGCCGCCGCGCTTCACGGCTCCCTCGACGACCCGCATGAGCGAATCGATACGCGACTCACTCTCATCGTGCAGGCGGTCGCCGTACACGCTTTCCATAACGAGATATGTGGCGCCTTCGGGCGCTTCTGCAGGTTCGAGAAGTTCCGAATGGCTGCCGAGGTCGCCGGTAAACACAATGCTTCTGCCGTTGCGCGAGAATTTTGCCAACCCCGCGCCCAAAATATGCCCGGCGCGCAAAAATTGTAACGAAATATTATTCGGAAGCGATACGGCCTCATGATATGAAACGCCGCGCCAAAGCCGGAGCACCTCGGCAATGTCCTTCTCGTCGTAAAGAATAGGACGGCCATGATGCTCGGCCACCTCTTTGAGAAGGTGCATGCTATCCATGAGCATGGGTTCTGCGAGCTCCCGCGTAGCCTCGGTCGAAATAATTTCACCGCGGAATCCGTCACGCACAAGCTTCGGAATGCGGCCGATGTGGTCGATATGCGCGTGCGTTACCGCGAGCCGTCCAATTTCCGAAGCGTCGTATGGAAACTTCTCCCAATTAAGCGCCTCGTGCCGGGCATCACCCTGAACGAGCCCACAGTCAACGAGAAATTTTGTAGTGCCATCCTCGAGCAAAAAATTGGAGCCGGTTACCATGCCGACCCCGCCGCAAAACGTTAGTTTCATAAAACCAGTATCGCATACTCATCCGCAAAAATCTCCGCTATGGCGACATTTTTACGAACATACTCATTTTTCGCTCCGGCCTCCGAAAA
>JBOHOA010000105.1:0-6324 GCA_050730975.1 Minisyncoccia bacterium | reverse complement strand
CCATTAAACCTGAGCTCCAAGGTGTGCGCCTTTTTGGTGAGGCGGGTGTCATGACCGCTGCGGCGACCGACTCGTTTAGGCTTGCCGAAAAAACCGTTCCGCTAAAAAGTCGCGGCAGCACCCCGCAAATTATTATCCCTGCACGTAATTCGGCTGAACTTACCCGTATCCTTGAATCGCACAGCGATACGGTTGATGTGTATTACGATCAGAACCAGCTCTCGGTGCAGGTTGGTGATGTGTATTACACTACGCGGCTCATTGACGGATCATTTCCAAATTATCAGCAAATACTTCCTAAGGATGCCGCCACCGAGGCGGTGGTGTTGCGGGAGGATTTTTCGGACGCGCTTCGTTTGTTGCAGCTTTTTACCGACAAATTTCTTCAGGTTTCTTTCCTGTGCGATCCGAAACGCAAAGTGGTAGAGCTCTCGTCGCATAATCAGGATATTGGTGAGGATACGGTTACCCTCAAGGCGGCTGTATCCGGGGAGCCGGTACAGATGAATTTTAATAGCCGCTATCTTGCGGACGGGGTGATGCCACTCACAAGCGAGAGTGTGCGGCTCAAAATACAAGGGCCGGGGAAGCCGCTTGTGATGCAGGATGCGGCGGATACCTCATATCTTTATCTTGCTATGCCGATGAATCGTTAGCACACGAATATGCAAGGCATTGGAGGATTGCTTGAACGGTATAAGAATTTCTCAACCCCGCCGCTTGCAGCTGCGCGTGCGGTAAGCCGCGCCATTCTTGGCGTTGTTGGTATAACGGTTGCCGAGAAGGCAATAGCGGTTAAAAACGGCGTGGCGTCCGTTTCCGGAAACGGCGTCGAGAAGGCCGAGATACTGCTCAATAAAAAAGTAATACTTGATCGCGTCGCGCAAGAGGTTGGCGGCGCGGTCCGAGATCTGCGTTGATAGTGCGCGGCTACAACGCGCTTGTAGTGGCGGGATTCGCGGCGCTCGTCGACGCCTCGGCGGTCGGGAGTGGCGCGGTGGGTGCCGGAAGGAGAATGGTGGAGCTGGGCTGGCAGCCATTTTTTGCCGTCCACTGTTCGACCGGGTATTCCCAATACGGATACTGCGGATCGGTCGAATTCGCCCCGGGCGACGGTCCCATTGGATCGTTCGTATCGACCCAATAGAGGATGTTGTGCACATTGCAGGTAATTTTTTCCGCGAGGTTTTGTTGCGGCGTGAAGGGAGTTGAGGGTTCACCGGTCGTGCTGTCTATCATTTGCGGGTCGCCGCCCTCCCAGATGCCCTGCATCACGGGTTTGAGTCCCGCTTCCGAAACGTCCGGCCGCTCAAACGGAACGTTTGGAAGATTTTGGAACGCATCGTTCATAAATTCGTTCCACATGGGGCCGACCACGAAGCCGGAGACTTTTTTGACCATGGGACTGTCGTCGTTGTTGCCGGCCCACACGCCGACCACGAGATTCGGCGTGTAGCCTACTGTCCACGCGTCGCGGTAATCGTCGGTCGTTCCGGTCTTTGCCGCCACGTCGCGGCCGGGGAAGTGTAGGTATTCATTTTCGCCAAGCGGCGCCCGCGCCACCGGATCCGAAAGCACGTCGTTTATTTCATCGGCTATATTCGCTGGCATCACCGTGGTGCCGACCGGATGCGAATTATCCTCGATAACTTTGCCGGTGCTGTCAGTAATTTTGAGAATTGGCGTTGCCGGATAATGGACGCCGTTTTGCGCGAACGTGCCGTACGCGCTCGTGAGATCAAGCAAGTTCACCGCCGCAGCGCCGAGCGCGAGCGAAAGCCCGTATTGGCGCGCGTCGCTCAGGGTTGAGATGCCCGCGGCCCGCGCGAGCTGTACCGTCTCGGGGATCCCGGCGAGATACAAAACTTCGACCGACGGCACGTTTATCGACTGCGCAATCGCGTCGCGCAAGGTCATGGGGCCGCGCCACTCATTGTCGTAATCGACCGGCGCATAGCACGGCGGCGTGTCGTTGGTAGTATCGTACGGCGAGCAGGCGGTCGAGAATTGCGTCGGCAGGTCGAAGAGCACGGTGTCTGGCGTGTAGCCCTTCTCGAACGCCGCGGCGTATTCAAACGGTTTGAATGTTGATCCGGGCTGGCGGTTGGCGAGTGTTACGTTGAAGCTGCCGTCGACTGACGCATCGAAGTAATCGCGAGATCCTACCATGGCGAGGATCTGTCCGTTCGTGGGGTCTATGGCCACCAGCCCGGCGTTGGTCGCGTTGTATTTGGTCGTGTTTACTGCGGCCCATTTGGCGACGTCTGCCTGCGCTTCGTTTTGCAGATTCGCGTCGAGTGTCGTAATGACTTTCCAACCGCCGTTTTGCAGTGCCTCTTCGCCGTATTTTTGCTCAAGGTACTGTTCGACGTAAAACACGAAATGCGGCGCCTGGATTCCGCTTGAGGATTGCGGCATGAACGCTACTTGTGCCGCCTCGTCGGCTTTGAGGGTTGCGGAGTCGATGTAGCCGTGTTCGTACATGCGCTGAAGCACCACGTTTTTGCGCGCGTTGAGCTCGTCCACATGATTATCGTACGGCGAGTAGTACGTGGGCGCCGGCAGAATCGCCGCGAGATACGCGGCTTCCGGAACGGTGTCGGCCGAGGCGGGCACGCCGAAGAATTGCTCGCTCGCCGCCTCGACGCCGTAGAGATTGCCGCCCATCGGCACCTCGTTTAGGTACGTCTCGAGAATCTGGTCTTTGCTCATGGTGCGCGTGAGCTTGAGCGCGAGGATAATTTCTTCGATTTTACGCGTGATGGTTTTGTTGTCGGTGAGTATCGACTGCTTCACGACCTGCTGCGTTATCGTCGAGCCGCCCTGGAGTGCCCCGAGCGAGGTGACGTCGACGAACACCGCGCGCGCGATGGCGGAGATATCGATGCCGGGATTCTGGTAAAACGTTGGATCCTCGCTCGCCACGAACGCGTTTTGAATGTTCGGGCTGATTTGCGAAATCGGTACCACGGTGCGCACCGCGTCTTGATTGAGGTCGTAGAGAAGCACGGTGCCCGTGCGGTCGTAAATCTGCACCGACTGCTGAATTTTGCGATTTTCTAGGCTTGAGAGGTCGGGAATCTTAAGCGTCGCGGCCCACAGAATGAGGCCGCCGAGCGTGATAAATCCGAGCGCGACGATACAGGCGACAATGGCTAGGAAGTGTCGCTTTATGAACCGCAGTATGTGAGAGACGAGCCGACCGAGTTTTTTCATTCTTTTTTATAGTAGCACGCCCGGGCTCCTGAGGGATCGGCTGAGGCGTAAAAAGCAACAATATGCTAGAGTTTTCTCGTATGCAAGTCGATACGGACGAGAAAAAAATTGAGGAAATTCTGACGCGCGGAGTCGAAAACGTAATTCCGCGCGATCTCGCGTTTAAGAAACTGCAGTCGGGCGAGAAACTGCGGATATATTTCGGCATTGATCCCACCGGCGCAAAGCTCCACCTCGGGCATTCGGTACCGCTGCGCAAGCTCCAGGCCTTGGCCAATCTCGGCCACCATGTCATTTTTATCGTCGGCAGCTTTACGGCTATGATCGGCGATCCGTCCGGCCGCGACGAGCAGCGCACACCGCTCTCAGAAGAAGCCGTTCGCGCAAATTTTGCGGACTATAAGCGACAGGCCGAGAAAATTCTCGATTTTTCAAAAGTCGAAATTCGCTACAACCATGCATGGCTTGCACCGATGACTCTCAAGGAGTTGTTGCCGCTCGCGAGTCAGTTTACCGTCCAGCAAATGTTGAAGCGCGACATGTTTCAAAGGCGCATCGCCGAAGATAAGCCGATAAGCGTCGTTGAATTTCTATATCCGCTCATGGTCGGCTACGATTCGGCTACGCTCGACGTCGACGGCGAGCTTGGCGGATCGGATCAGGAGTTCAATATGCTCGCCGGCCGCCATGTGCAACAAGTCATGGGGAAGCGCGATAAATTCGTGCTCACTTCGCGGCTTATCGAAGGACTCGACGGCCGCAAGATGAGCAAAACATACGACAATTGCGTGTATTTGGAAGATGCTCCGGCGGAAATGTATGGAAAGCTCATGTCCGTGCGCGACGATTTGGTGGAGATGTATTTTGAAACGTGCACCGACGTGCCCATAGGCAACGCGAAAGAAATTCTCGCCGGCCACCCTAAAGACGCCAAGATGCGGCTTGCGCGCGAGATCGTGACGATGTACCACGGCGCCGGCGCGGCGGCGAAAGCGGAAGAGAATTGGCAGCAAACGTTCAGCGAAGGCGCCGCGCCCACGGATGCGCCCGAGATCCGCGTTTCCGCCGGAGAAAAAATTTCAGACAAACTTGTTGCGGCCCAAATTGTTTCTTCGAAAACGGAATTGCATCGGCTCGAAAAACAGAATGCCGTTTCCTCGGCGGCAACCGGCGAAAAAATCGGCGATGTCGACGCGCTCGTGCATACCGACACGTTGCGCATCGGCAAGCACCGGTTCGTCAAAATCGTTATTGAAAAGTAAAGGGCATTTACCCGGAGAGCAAGCTCTGGCACGCACAAGGAATTGTTTCACCCTCCTTGTGACCCCGCAGCAGACGCGACGATGTACTCTATATTTGCGTCGCTTGCTCGGAAAAGAAAGTCAAAGCACCTTCTTTTCTCTCGCTCCGCTAGCAAATAAAAATCCCCGGCTCAGGCCGGGGATTTTTCTAAAGCTCTTCTTCCTCTTCTTCGCCAAGATCCTCCTCATCTTCGTCTCCCTCACCTTCGTCAAGCTCGGGATCCGAAAGTTCATCGCCCGTTTCCTGGCTAAAAATTTCTGAAAACTCGTCGTACATACGTCGAAAGTTCAGCTAATGACTAATTGCGGCCGCAACCACGCCACAGTTGTACCAAATTAGTTTTTCTTTGCAAGTTCTCTGCGCGCGCGATGTGGATAGCGAAGATAAACTCAAATTAGAACACGGCGAGGCGCCAGGCCAGTTCTAAAATTTAACTACAAAGAGTGTGGAAGTTTAGTGGGTGATTCGTTGGTTGAGAGTAGATTTTGGCGCTTACCGTTGCACGGCCAAACACGTGAGGCCGATGGCGATTGCATCCATTTCGTCATCTATCATTTTTTTGTCGGGCAGGGCAATGAGCCGCGGCACCATGAGCGCGATTGCCGATTTGTCGCTTTTGCCGTAGCCGGTTATTGCAGCCTTCACTTCGAGGGGCGTGTATTCACATAATTTTATTCCGCGCGCGAGGGCAAGGTACGCGAGCATGCCGCGGACTTCGGCGATTTGCATGGCCGTTTTTGCGTTCTTTTCGAAGTATACTTTTTCCAAGGCGACGCAATCGGGTGCGTGTTCATGCATGAGGCGTTCAACCGATTCGCCGAGCTGCTTTAAACGTTCATGAAAAGGAAGCGCTTTCGGTGTGCGCAAACAATCGGAATGAAGCAACGTTTCTTTGCCGTGCTCGCGCTTAAGCACCGCAACGCCAAGCCGCTCATACCCCGGATCAAATGCGAGGACTTTCATCCTGTAAGTATCGCTAATTCCCACGATTCGTCTACCCACATAAATTTTAGCTTTAATCTGTACTTTAGTGGTATACAGTGAGTAGAACTGTGAGGTCACCAATGGAACAACCCGCACCAATGGAATCGCGTGAATCGGAGCGGATTCAATTTAGACCGTCCGTTGTCGTTCTGTATGGGCCAACGCTGTCCGGCAAGACAACTGCAGCGGAAAAACTAGCTTCCGTCTCTAATTTTGAGACGTATGACGCTGACCAAATAAAACGGGATCTTTTTGCAGATGCGTCAGAACCCAAAAGGACAGATGCAACGTTCTATTCGGCAGAAAACACTCGTCGAACCAACGCAGCGTATGCGGGATTTGTACGGCGGGCGATTGAAAACTACGCCAAGAACATTCCTACGGTGCTTTCCGGGACCTTCTCGTTTGATTCCTTCAAGCAGCCGCTTGCAGATGCCCTTGCGAAAGGCGAACTGCCAGCCGATAGAGTTCGCGTGTTCCTTCTCTCTATGCCGCACGAGGAAGAAATTGCCGATCGCGCAAGACAGCGCCGCGCGGCTAAGAGCGAATCTGTTGCCGACGATGCTATCAAAGCGGATATCGCTGATTATAAAAAACGCGCCGAGTTAATGACTCCTTGGCCCGAACATGTTGCCTCTACGGTTATAGAATCTTCTGGGGGTAAAGATATTACCTTCGCCAAAATCTTGGCCAACTTAAAGACTTAGGTCTAATGGCCATTTCATCAGTCTGTATTCCTCAGAATTTCAGTAACCATCTTTTCAATTCTTTCTTGGCTTTTGCCTCGGTGCGGCGCAAGCAAATTCTTCAAACGGCTCCAGA
>JBOHOA010000104.1:0-3002 GCA_050730975.1 Minisyncoccia bacterium | reverse complement strand
ATGTTGTCGAGGGCGAGACAGCGGAGCCGAAGCCCGAGCCGGCCGCGGTAGAAATTATCGAGCCCGATGCACCGAGGCCGCACACTGATCTTCCACTCGAAGCGATGCCGGCGTCTGTTGCGGCCGCGTTCAAGAATATTACGCCGCATGAGGTCCCGGGCGCTCCGGCAGAACCCCGGGCACCGCGGCCGCCCATACCGCCCCGTCCGCCGCGCGTTATCTCGATGCCGCCCGTGCCGCCTCCGGACGACGAACCACATCCCGTGCTCGCGCCCGAAATTATGCCGAGACCTCGCAGCAAAAAACGCACCAATCGATTCGCGCTGTACTTCCTCGGATTCGCGTTCATCTTTTTCCTCGCGGCCGCAGGCGCTGCTGCGTATCTTTTTCTCGAAGGCGCCAACACCATTTCTTCGCAAAACATCGGGCTTTCGGTAGAGGCGCCGGCACTTATTGACGCCGGTAAGCCGGCGGTCTTGCAGTTTACGATTGATAACCACAATGAAGAGGCGCTTCAGGGCGTTACTATGACCATTACCTATCCGGACGGCACCCGCGATGCCACCAACACGACTGAAGTTCTCTCGCAGCAAACCATGAACGTCGGCGATATCGCGGCAGGCGCGTCTCAGGTACAAACCTCGTCTGCGGCGTTCTTCGGCGCCGAGGGATCGTCGCAAACCGTTTCCGTTGAGCTCGATTACCGCCTCGTCGGCAGCGACGCCATTTTTACCAAAGACGCGAGCGCCTCCATCACCATCGGTTCCTCGCCGGTATCGATTTCGTTCTCGGCACCTCAAGAAGCTATATCAGGACAATCATTCGCCATCGACGCCACCGTCGGCAACAATTCGACCGAGACGCTGAAGAACGTCGCGCTTGAGGCGCAGTTTCCGTTCGGATTCTCGCTCACGAGTTCCTCGCCCGCGGCGAGCGTCGGCGGGCAGCTCTGGCGGCTCGGCGACCTCGCGCCGGGCGCGAGCGACACCGTGCACCTCACCGGCACGCTCACGGGCGACGACGGCGACAGCAAAGTGTTCCAGTTTTCCGCCGGATCCGAAACGGACCTTACCGAGGCAATGCTCGCCGTGCCGCTCCTCACCTCGCCGCTTACCATAACGGTCGAGAAGCCGTTTCTCTCCGGGACGATTCTTGTCGGCGGCAACACCGGCGCGACGCTCGCGGCGTCCGAAGACGGCAGCATCGCCGGCGCCGTCGACTGGCAGAATAATCTCGACGAGGATGTTCAAAACGCCGTGTTCACGCTTTCAATTTCCGGTGCGTACGATCCGAGCCAAGTCACGACCAACGGCTTTTATGATTCTTCGAAATCCGAAATCGTGTGGAGCTCGCAAACGGACCCGGCGCTCGCCGACGTGCCTGCGGGTGCCCACGGCACGTTCGCGTTTTCGATAGGTACGACCGGCGCGGTCGGCACCGTGCTCGCGAATCCCCACGTCGACCTCATGCTCTCGGTAACCGCCTCGCGTACCGGGCAGGGCGCCGTGCCCGAGACGGTCACTAATGCGGCATCGACGCGCATCAATCTTGCTTCGGCGCTCGAGCTCTCGGCCGACGCCCTGCATTTCACTGGCGCGTTCACCGACACCGGCCCCATGCCGCCGGTTCACAATGAGACGACCTACTACACCGTTGTCTGGAGCATCAAGAACCCATCGAATGATGTCGGCAATGGCAGCGTTACCGCGACGCTTCCGCTGTATATCGAATTCAGCGCGGCGAGCCCGGGAAGCGGCATCACCTACGATGCTTCGACACGTACCGTTACCTGGAGCCCGGGCGATATTCCGGCTGGCACGGGAGTGACCACGCCCGCGACGAGTGCGAGCTTTGAGGTAGCCCTGACACCGAGCGTGTCGCAGGTGGGGCAAGACCCGTCGCTCACGTCGAGCGCGACATTTACGGGACAAGACCGCTACGCGCAAACGCAGATTACGACCACGGCCCCGGCGCCGACGACGCAACTTGCGTCGGACCCGAAGTTCGTGCAGGGTATGGATGCGGTTAAGTAGAAGCGAGCGGCTCTGGTTCTCAAGGCCGGTCCTTGGAGAGCCTTGAGCGCAGGACCGTCCTTGGGAACCATTTCAATTATGCAAAGCAAAGAAGACAATCTCATGGAAAAAATCGTGTCGCTCTGTAAGCGCCGCGGATTTGTGTTTCCCGGCAGCGAAATTTACGGCGGCCTGGCAGGCACGTGGGATTATGGCGTCTACGGCGAACTACTCGCCAATAATATCGAAGCGCTGTGGCGCCGACATTTTATCGAAGAGAGGGAAGAGGTGTTTCCCATTCGCACGGCGACGTTGATGCCGGAAGCCGTATGGCGCGCGAGCGGACATCTCGAAGGGTTTACCGATCCGATGGTCGAATGCAAAAAATGCCGCCATCGATTTCGTGCGGATCAGTTGGAGGATACAAAGAAATGTCCCGATTGTGGCGGCGAGCTCGGCGAAGAAAAAACGTTCAACCTTTTATTTCCGGTCGAGATGGGGTCGGTTCGCAATGAATCGCACACGGCGTATTTGCGCGGCGAGATAGCGCAGGGTATGTTCGTAAATTTCAAAAACGTACTCGATACGATGCATCCCGATTTGCCGTTCGGTCTTGCACAAGTAGGCAAGGCATATCGCAATGAAATAGCGCCGCGCGACTTTCTTTTCCGTGTCCGTGAATTTGATTTGATGGAGTTAGAATACTTTGTCCGCGAATCGGATTGGGAAAAATATTTCGAAGCGTGGCGGCAATCGATGGGGGACTGGATCGATCGCGTCGGTATTTCGCGCGAAAAAACCCACGAGCTCGAGGTTCCTCCCGAAGATCGCGCGCACTATTCCAAGCGCACGATTGATTTTGAGTTCGACTATCCCTTTGGCCGCAAAGAGCTCTATGGTTTGGCGTACCGCACCGATTACGATTTAAAGAAGCATGCAGCTGAATCCGGCCTCGATCTTTCCTTTTTAGATGAGAAAAGTGGCGAACGA
>JBOHOA010000103.1:0-12173 GCA_050730975.1 Minisyncoccia bacterium | reverse complement strand
GCCGGTTCTGATGCTGGCTTCATAGAAGATGCATCCATAGAGGGCGGTCCTTTTGACCTGTTTACCGGGCTTGCCGATCTCACAGCTGGAGATCCAACTGACATTTCAGCATTCGCACTTCCTTTATAATCCCCGTCCGGACGAAAAACTAATTGAAGATAGTCTGCGCTGGCTCCATGCTTACCCGGGAGTCCGTTCGCAGTTCAGAACAGCCTTGGAACATTTCAGTCAATCAATTTCCAATCCACCTGCGCGTAAAGAGGAAATATAAAAATGCGGCGAGCTTTTTGCTCGCCGCACAATTTAAAAACCAAAGACGATTATGACAAAGAAGTAGAAGCTGCTGTAAAAGTCATGGAAGATTTTGCCCGACCACTTTTAAGGCAAGAGTCAGGATTTTTGGCGAAATTCTCCGTTGGAACTCGTAAGCCGGTAACAGCTACACCCTAAGACCAAAAGAAAAACGGCCCCGAAGTCGGAGCCGCAGGATCTACGATGAGCGTTTGGGATAGAGACGCTTCCACACGCCTGAGTTGCGCCTTGCTCGGCAGATGCCGAGGTCTTCCACCCACTCGGGATGCGCTTTGAGGACGCGCAGCACCGTCTGGTAGCCGCGCTTTATCTCATCGGCAAGACCGAGCCGGGTAACGCGCTCGCCGCGGGCGAGAATGATCCGCGCCGAGTGATGCAGCAGCGCCTCGTCGTCACTGTAAAGCATGATCCACTCGGAAAGCTCCGGGTGCTCGCGCAGGTAGCGGATCACCCGCTTGCGCCGCCATTTGAGCTTTGCCGAGAGCGTGAGATAGCAAGGGAGATCTCCGTTTTCGCGCACTTCACGCGCAGCATTGATATAAGCGGTGAAGAGTGTGGGAGAGCGCCAGTCGGTACCTCGCGAGCGTTTGATGCCGAGCTCTTCGCGCAGCTCCGGGCGCGTCTCGTCGAGATACCGGCACAGGAATCGGCGGTCGGCTCCGACGCGGCGGGCAAGATTGGCACAGTGGAGAATGACGCCTTCGGTGCGCAGGGACTCTGCCGCCCTGCGGATGCGCTCCACGCTTATGCGGTGTGTCATGGCAAGGAACCCCCTGATTGACGTATCTAAACGCATTAAAGCGGTGTTAAGGAGATATGTAAAGGGCGACCCGTTTGAGGTAATATTGCTACTCTTTTTATAGTCCATATACTTCCCGTCTGGGTACCGGCGTTCCGCACTCCAGCGGCCGCTAGCTTCAATACCAATCACTATGAAAAATGTATTGTCGTACGCTGAGTACCAAGAAAAAGTAAAGAACATTAAAAGCCCGGAAGAGGCCGTCGCGTTCGCTCAGGAGTTGCTCACCACCATGCTCACCGGCCTATCCAATCCTGAACCGGAGGAGGAGCCGGAGAAGCGCTCCTGCATGGGCAAGCGTCTGACCGCCGCCGATATCATCGAGCGCCAGAACCCCGTCGCAAGCATCCGTGAACTAGAAGCGTGAGGGGGAGGTTATGGGGTACTTGTACCAGCAGGCGAAAGCGTCAAGACGCCGTTCGTTCCAGATTTCGGAGGAATTGAGAGCCGCTTTCCGATGTGATCCGCCGGTGCGCAGCTCAGTTGTTTTGAAGGAGGACAACGAAAGCGAGCAGCCTTCTCATCAGTCCGTCTACACCGTCCACGGCTCCATGGGCCACTGGGCGATCAAGGGCAGCTCGGCAAGGTAAGATGGGGAACATTTTCGATACAGGCTCGCGGCAATGCTGCGGGCCCAAGTTTGTATGAAAGTAAGTAAAAGATCAGTTACAGAAATATATTAGGGTTTAGAGCCAAATAAAAACCGTCTTTCCGATTACGAGTCCGCGCAGCCGCTCGTATATGATGCCTGACCATTAGTCCCGCCATGGTCGGGCTTTTTTTGCTATAGTTAGCAGTAATACATACATATGGAAAGTTTTGGCATCGGAAGAATGGAGCGCAAACAGCCTGAAAGTGAGCTGTTGAAGAACGCCCGAGAAATTGAGCTTAATGGATATCTCCATCATGCGGCTCTTCACGATCCCGGAGGTGAAGATCCAAAGCAGTATCACATATCCGAGCATCCGCATGCTGTGGCCGAGCGTGCGGAGCGCATTGCTGATATTTTCAACCTTCCTGAAGAAGATCGTGCCATCGTGAGAATGGCCATTGCCTGGCACGACACGGTCATGGAATATGATGCGGCGGATCCCGGCAATGTCGCATCACGCATCCGTCGCCATCGCGGAGCAAGGGAAGGCGATACTCCGTCCGGATCAGAGGGAAACGAAGCGCAAAGCGCTCGTCTTCTGAAAAAGGAAATGGAAGATGCCAACCAGCTTGCCGGTCATGAGATCTTTAGCGAACGGCAGATTTCCACTGCAGTATGGGCGGTAGACGCAACATACCCGGATGTGCATATTGGATCGTTCCGCGACTACCCATTTTTCGGTCAGGCACTCCTACATAATCCGGCACTCACTGCATGTTTCTCAGAATTGGAACGAGGCGACATTTCACAGAGGCCGCTCTTTTTCCAGCCCCATTTGGAACAACCGCTCGAGCGGGGGAAAAAGGTACCGCGCGAAGTATTGATCGTCGCGCTCGCGGATCTCGATCAATGTGGCATGGGTTCTTCGTTGGAATTTTCTATTGAAGGGGACCGCGAAATGCGCGAACTCTATGCGAACCTTCAAAATCCTCTCGTCCTCAAGCGTATTATTGATGGCACAGCCGAGCAGGACAAGTTTGACCGTTCGAAGGTTAAAGAGGAATGTCTGGCATGGCTCAAAAGTCAGGCGGGCTTCGCTGCCTGGCAGGCGCTCAGGTTTGAGAAAATTTTCTATCTGCTTAAAGAACAGCACGATCTCAGTGATGATGAAGAACGTGCTCTGCGGCAACAATTCAACCACTTTGTTGATAACGTGCGAGCTTCAAGCGAGCGGGCATCTCAGTTACAAGCGCTGTACGATACTTCATTCCGCGTTGCCGGTGAGGGACAGGCAGTAGCCGATCTCTTGAAAACAATGGGATATCCGGTTGAATCCTGATATTCCTCGCCAGCTTGCTGCGGGGAGGTTCATTGGCGATTTTACAAATCCCTGAGGTAGGATACAATTGAGCATAATGTCTGTGCCAACCTTAGTAGCGCTGCTCATAACGCGCCTCGCACATTTCGTTCGCTTCTCGCTCTCCGGCCTTATTGCGACCGGCGTTAATTACGGACTACTCTCGATATTCATCGGAGTGCTCGGCGGCATCAGCGCGGCAACGCTTGCGTTTGCGCTCAGCACCGGCGTGAATTTTCTTTTGCAAAAATTTTGGGCATACCGCGAGCCGAGCCGCGAGCAGATGCGCCGCCAGCTGGTGCTCTACGCTTTGGCCGGCCTTCTCATGCTCGGCATAAACGACAGCACGTTTTGGGCGCTTGCTGATATCGTCAAGCTCAATTATGTAATCGCTCAGCTCGTGGCGACGGCACTAGTGGCGGTCGTCGGACTCGAAGCTACGCGCCGCATCTTTACCCCGGCTGTGCAACGCATTCGTCCGTAGCCTACGTTCTAGTGTGTATCAGGGAAGTGTGCTTCGAAACTCAGCAAGGTAATGGGAGCGTTCACGACCGGAAGCCAATAGTGCTTGTCGGGCGACTGCATGAGTCCGTAGCTGTCGCTTCTCGCCACCGCGTAGCCGGCTTTTTCTATATCTGCGGTTGTACTTGCGTTATAGAGCCCGAACGGATAGGCGAACTCGCGCACCGGCACGTCGAGGTGAGCTTCCAAAATTTCTTTGCTACCGTATATTTCCGCCCACAATTTTTTCGGGTCGCTGATACGGGTCAAGTACGGATGTGATTCGCTGTGGCTGCCGATGGTCATGCCGGCCGCCTGCATCTTTTTGAGTTCGTCCCAGGTGAGAAAGCTCTTGGTGTTAATGCCGTTCGTGAATACGAAAAATTCCGCGCGGTAACCGTATTTTTGGAGAATGGGGAACGCGTACTCATACTGGTCGCTCCACCCGTCGTCAAACGAGAGAATTATCGGGTGCGGCGGCAGCGGTGTCGAGTTCGCGAAATAATTCTCAAGGTCGCTGAAGCCGACGACCGTGTAACCGGCGGTTTTGAGCCAGTTCATTTCTTCGTCGAAAATTTTCGGCGTAACAGCCTCTTCTTTTATTGCTTCGCTGTCGGTGGGATAGCTCGGCCGCACGACATGGTAGACAATAATGGGCAAAAGAATAGTCGAGGTCGCGGCGGGAGGGGAAGCGCGGCTTTCAGTCGTCGACGCGATAGAGCTTGACGGCGACGAAGTCGCTGCGACTATTTGTGCCGTATGAGGCGGAGCGGCTATTTCCGGCGTTGCTTCGTCCGCTCGTCCGG
Source organism: Minisyncoccia bacterium (assembly GCA_050730975.1). Lineage (GTDB taxonomy): Bacteria > Patescibacteriota > Minisyncoccia > Phycocordibacterales > SBAW01 > JAKALC01. The sequence continues at coordinate 7,806 of JBOHOA010000103.1, read as the reverse complement.
CCATGCGCGCGTAGCCGATAGAAAACCCGGCCGCGACCCCAAGCAGTAAAATTCCCCATGCTACAATTTTCGCGTGCATTGGTCGATTATAACTATCCCTCTTTCATTCACCAATATGGGCAATCTCACGATCTATGTTATTCTCGGCTCGACGCGTCAGAATCGCTTCAGCGAGAAGCCAGGACAATGGATGTTCGAGATTTTGAGCAGGCGCGAAGGCGTCGCCGTTGAGCTCGTCGATTTGCGCGACTGGCCGCTGCCGTTTTTCGACGATGCTTCTCCCTCGACGCTCAACCGGCAATACTCAAATGACATTGCAAAGAAATGGTCGGCCAAAATCGACGCAGCCGACGGTTTTATCGTCATCGCGCCCGAGTACAACCACGGCTATCCGGCGGTGCTCAAAAACGCGTTCGACTGGCTCTACCCGGAGTGGAACAACAAAGCAATAGGGTTCGTCGGCTACGGCAGTGCGTTTGGGAGCCGCTCTATTGAGCAATTGCGCGAGGTGTCGGTAGAGCTCCAAATGGCGCCGGTGCGCAACGGGGTCTATCTGCCAGGCGACATAGTATCCGCCGCACGCGCAGCACCCTATGATCCGAAGCTTTTTCAACCGATGCTCGAGAAGGCAGAGGGCCTTATCGACCAGCTCCTGTGGTGGGCGCGGATGCTCAAAGAAGCACGCGAGAAAAAGAGTGTATAGGTTGCCGCTACTCTTCGACAAGCCCGAGCCGGTAGATGTCGAATGACTCTTCGCCCTCAAAGAGGTCGGATGGGTTCGGGAGGAATACGCGGCGACGCGCAAGATCGAGGGTTGCGTCGTTCACGAGCTTGCGGAAAATCGCGAATTCCTCGCTCTGCTCGTCGAAGGTGATGACGTAGCGCTTAAGCTGCGAGGAGCCGTCGGCGTTCTTACGCTTTTTGCATTCATGAAGAATGAAGCGCCTGACCGGGAGCCCCATGGTTTGGCCGACCGCGTAGTAATTGAAGATTGCCTGGATGATGAACAGAGCTTTTTGGTTGCCGAGCGCGCTGAATGAATCGACGAATTTGTAATCGACGATATCGAGCGCGTTTTTGTCCGTTTTGGAGCGCGCGACCAGGTCCGACACCGCGCGCACGGGCAGAAGAAGTCCGGGCACGTCGGCCGTGCCGCGGACCTCGACGCCGAGGACATCGTAGCGTGGCGGACGCTTAAGAAAAAATCCGATCGCCTGCAAGTACTCGCGTTCCATGGCGGCGCGCTTTTTTTTGCGCGCAAGCCGCGAGCGCGCTTTGCCGAAGTTGATTTCAAAATCAGAGACGCCGCGCAGATACTCGAGGCCGAGTTCGACCGCTGCCTCTTTGCCGAGCCCGGAATAAAAATGCTCGAGCGCCTTGTGGCAAGCGCGCCCGACGATGCTTCCGGGAGTGGCCGGAATGTCGTACACTTGCTCGACGTAGCGCTTGTACCACGCCAAAGGGTTCCGCAAATACGCCATGAGCGAGGAGTAGCTCCAGTGTTTGATAGGCAACCGATCGAGGCGCTCCGCCATATCGGCACTATAGCATTTAGAGTTTGCTTTCGGTATGAAAACGGTCTATGTCGCGGACGGGGTCAAGCGAAATCGCGACGCCAGGCACGGTCTCCTAGAGTTTTTGCCGGACCGTGGCGACGGCAACGCCCGACATAATTACCACGAGCACATACCGCAAGGACGGCATCATGCACGACCGGAGTCTGAAAGCGCGCGGGCGCCCCAGAGCCCCGACGCGTCGCTGAGCGCGGCGGTCTTGAGCGGCGGCAGCGCGGGAAAAATTTTTGGCAAACGAGCGAGCGCGGCGGACAACTCTCCGACGCGATATCCATTCTCCCGCATGACGCTGCCACCGAGCACCATCACGTCCGGCGACCAAAATAGAATCGCGTTGTAGATGCCGGCGGCGAGAAGCGGTGTCAGTTCGTCGTACAATTGCCGCGGCGCGTCGGCCGCGCTCGCTACGCCCGCCCGCGCCTCTATAGCCCGGCCGGCAACGAGCGCCTCGAGGGTTGTGCCGCTATGCGCATCGAGAATGTGGTGGCCCGGTTCGAAACCCGCCGCCGGGCGGTCTAGATGCCCGTCGACCACCCGCGCGCCGCCGACGCCGGTGCCGACGGCGATATACGCCACAATATGCGCGCCTTTGCCTGCACCATACGTGGCTTCGCCGAGCGCGCCAACGGCCGCGTCGTTCACAACCTGCGCCGGCGCGCCGATTGCCTCGCCAAGCTCAGCCGCGAACGAGAATCCTTCGAAGTCGCGCAGATTGGGCGAGAATAATATTGCGCCGTGTGAATCTATGATGCCCGCAACGCCTCCGGCGGCCGATTCTATTTTTTCGTTCACATCCGCGGCCAAATCATTGCCGAGCGCGGCGAGCGCGCGCAACGCTTCTTTTGGATTTACGGGCGTCTGCACGATGCGCGGCTCGGATATGCCGTCCGGCGCCGCGCGCGCCGCGCGCAAATGGGTGCCGCCGATGTCGAACAAAAGCTTCATGACTAGTGCTGCCGCGCGAGGCGCGTCTTGAATTCGTCGGTAATCGGGTTCGTGTCCGGATCAACGCCGCGCAGAGCGGCGGCGGATTTTGCCGCCTCATGCACAAGTCGCCAAAACCGTATGAGCCGCTCAAGCGGCGTCGCGCCTTTGAGATCTATCGAAAAAACCGGCAGGTGCATTTCGGGGAGCAGCGCTTCTATGACCGAGAGTCGGCGCGAGACGCGCTCATCATCTTCCACATCGCGAATGAGAACGACGCAGAAACGTCCATTCATTCCGCCCGACGGATCAAACCCTTGCAGCTCTTCGTGGTTGCGTGCGGGCACGATGCTGACAAACGCCGGAAGCTTCGCGGTTTCGTTCCAAAACATCTTGCCGATGCGGGCCGGAAGAACATTGCGCTCGGAGCAATAAAAAATCGGCGTGCGATCGCGCAGTGCTTCGGCGAGCGCGCTGGCTTCGTTGCCGATAGAGTCCGCGGAAGGTATCGCGTCGGGGAGTTCGCTAAGCAATTCGGTTTTGCCGAGGAGCGCGAGCTCGGCGGCGAGCATTTCCGGCAAAGCGTTCCTCGGTACAAGGCTCGTAGGCACGAGCGAGAGCGGCAGCGCGTTCTTTCGCGCGAAATCCGTGAGCGCGCCGCCGCTCGTTACTGCCGCGAGAGGCAGATTTTTTTGCATTACCGCTTCAGCAAAGGAAAGCGTCTCTTCGGTTGAGCCCGAATACGAGACCGCAAGATAGAGCGCGTCGCCCGGAGCGCGTTTTGGCAGATCGTAGGTCTCGTGCACGATAACTTCCGGCACGGCGCCGAGGTACGCGAGCGCCATCGCGGCCGAAGCCGAGCCACCCATGCCGCCTGCAATTATTTGTACCGGCGCGCTTTCCGAAAGCGGGCGCTCGACATTCTGCTCGAACATGAATTGATTGTGGGTCATGCTTGCATCATATCAAGAACGAGCGCACCCCAGGTAAAGTCCCGCGCGCCGTAACCCTCACCGGTTTCCGGATCGAAATATTCGCGGAAGCCGCTGCGTTCGATGAGTGCGATGCTTTTGTCGCGCAATGCGGCGGCTTGTTTTTCAAAACCATACGCTTTGAGGCCTTGATACACGAACCAGTGCGGCGCTAGCCACACGGGTCCGCGCCAGAATCCGTCGGGCCGATAGGTCTCTTCGGTTTTCGAAACCGTGCGCAGACCCCAGGGTGCGGCAAAGGTTTCGGGGTCGGCGAGCTGCGTCGACACGAGCGACTCGGCCTCTTCGTGGCTATAGAGATCGGCGAATAGCGGCGCAAACATGGCCCAGGTCTTCGTCGAAATCGGTTCGTAATCGAGCCCCATGGTCGAGCGATAGATGCCGTCCGCAAAGAGTCGCTCGCGCATCGCGTCCTTAATGAGCCCGGCATGGAGCGAACAAAAATGCTCGTCGCTCTCGCGTCCCAAGAGCGAGGCGATATGGCCGAGTGCCTCGAGATTTTTTACGAATATCGCATTGAATGGCACGTCTTTGACCCAAAAGTGCCGGCTCATGCACAGCTCCGCGTCGAAATGGCACGCGCGGTTGGCGTCGATAAGTTCTAAACGGCGCTTCAGGTGATCTTCTTGCGAAATGTCACCCGATACGTGGAGCATCGCGTCGAATCGCGGAGAATTGTCCTCGCCCGACTCGTCGGGGTTGATAATGCCGACGAGATGATGATCGTGCGGGTCGCGTTTGTTGATAAGAAATTGATAAAAACGCATGAGCCCGGGATACAGTTCTTCCAGGAACGGAGCGTCGTTGGTACGGCGGTACAATTCCCACGCCGCGTAGGCGAGCATCGGCGGCTGGGTGAGTGTTGAGGTGCCGGGCAGGCCCCAGTCGTACTTGATGAGCTCGGAGGGTTCCCAATAAATAATGTGCGGCACCATGCCGTCCGGCAGTTGCTTTGAAAGGAGCGCACGCAATTCAGCTTTGCCGGCGTCCGGCTCGAATGAAGCGAGTACGATTGCATGGAAGCAGGAGTCCCACAGCCACTGGTACGGATATTTTTCCGGCGACGGGACGGTGTATTGATGCCCGTCGGTCACGCGCCGATTCTTGCGCAATAGATCTTGCGCCTCGCGCACAATGTCCATATTCCGAGTCTACCACTATTCTGCGGGCATCGGATGCTCTTTGAGGATTGTCGCGTAATGCATCAAACCTCTTGCCGTGTTTATCGCCATATGCTCGACCGCCGGATTTTTTCGTCGGCGCTCGGCATCGGTCGCGGGGTCGAGGCCGGTTTCGCCGACCCAGTACGTACAGCAATTAGGCGGTAGCGTAAAGTTTATAAACGTGAGCACCTCCATGATTGAGGCGAGCACCGCCTGTGCGCCGTCTTCGCTTCCGGTTATGACGATACCCGCGACTTTATTGAGAAGCGCGGAGCGGCCGCCATGGATGAATTCTTCGTCGAACGCATCCATGCGCTCGATGGCGCGCTGCATCAAACTCGAGCGCCCGCCCCACCAAATAGGCGTCGCAAAAATAACAATGTCTGAAGATTTAATTTTTTCGACGATATCCGGCCAGTCGTCATCGTCGGACTCCTTGAATCCTAATCCCACCGGAATATTTTTGTCGGAAAGGCGAATCGACTCGGCTTCGATTGCGCCGTGCCCGCGCATCTTTTCAAGCACGACGTTCGTTACTTCCTCGCTGTTCGAGGGCTTATCTCCGTGCTTGAGCGACGCGTTAAGAACGAGAACGCGCAGTGGTTCTTCCGACATACTACTGGCCTGCTGGGAGCGTGGTCTCGCCGCCCGCGGGAGCGGTTGAGGTTGTACTCGCGGCTGGCGTTGTCGAGGCGGTCGAGGAGCCGGTCGTCGGAAGATTGAGTGACTGCAGCACGGCGTCGACGGCGGCGCGCATCGAGTCGTACGGCTGGTTGCCGTCGAGCGACGCGACTACCTGATTGTTTGCCATGATAGCGATGTGCGGCGTGCCGTTGAGGCCTTCGGCGAGCGCTGCGTTGTAGTCGTCGTTAATCTGCGTGGCGTACTTGTTGCTCGATAGACATTGATTGAACTCATCGACATTGAGCCCGACATCTTGCGCAATGACGGGCAATTGACTAAGGTCAAGCCCGTTCTCCGAGGGAGTTATTGAGTAGAGTTTGTCGATATATTTGAAGAACGCGGCATTGCCGCCCTGGTCCGCGGCGCATTCTGCGGCTTCAGCTTCCTCCGGAGCTTTCGAGTGAATGGTTTTTAGCGGGAACGGGCGGAAGACCCACGCGACGTTGCCCGACGGCCCGTAGTACGCCATAAGCTGATCCATCGTCGTCTCGAATTGTTTGCAGTACGGGCACTCGAGGTCGGCGTACTCGACTATTTTTACCGGCGCGTTCGGATTGCCATAAATATGATCGCTCGCGGTTGCCGCCGGTATCGGCTTGGTACCGCCGGACGTGGCACCATTTGCATTGCCGCCGTTGCCGGCGAGAAAAAGCGCGCCCGCGACGATAAGGCCGAAGATGATAATGGCTGCCGGAAGGACATATTGGCTTTTCATGGAAATGAAAAATGGCGTGAGCGGATAATTGCGCTGAATTATAGCACAGTTTAGTTTTGGCAATTGGTACTATATACTAAACCGATGTCTAACCGAACGTCCTATATATTTGCCTATGGCATTCTTGCCATTATTATTATCGCGCTTATCGCGTACCTGGCGCTTAAGGGCGGCGCGCCGTCGAGTTCGACCGCGCCTGCAACTTCGCAAACATCGCCTGCCACGACTTCGGTGCAAACTATCGGCCCCGTTACCTTTGCCTGCGATGCGGGTAAGAGTATCGAAGCAACATTCAATAATGTGCAGAACGGCACGTCGAGCGTGTCGCTCGTGCTTTCCGACGGCCGGGCCACAACCGTGCCGCAGACCATTTCCGGCTCCGGCGCGCGGTATGCCAATGCGGGCGAGACGTTCGTGTTTTGGAACAAGGGCAACGCGGCGTTTATTGAGGAAGGCGACACAAACGTCCCGTCGCCGACCGAAACGTACCAAAACTGCGTCGTCGCGACGTCGTCGCAGCAATAACTATTTGTGCATTGTGCGGTACGGATTACCTACATGAAAGCCGCCCTTGTGGAGGGGGCGGCAACGATGCGCTATTGGCCGTGGTTGGCCATAATTTTTCTCATATGCTCTCTCAGTTGATCGAGCAATTCTCTTTTTAACATGGGGATGTTGCAAGGATATTTTTTGACCCAGATCAGGGGAGGTAAGATGAACTCGCGGCCCATGCAGCTGTGGATCTCTCCCAGAGTCAGCGCAATACTCTTCGGTGTGTGTGGTAGGCGCTCCACCGGCCTTTTCCATTGACTTTGGAAGCGGACACCCCCACGCTAATTGATCGGGCGGACAGCAACGATCCGGGTTATTCATTTTTCGTGTATGGGGATTAAGGTAGCATGCGGCCCCATTCTCATGACGGCCCTTGCTCGCAATGCCCGTTATCGGCACTTGCGATGTCTGCGCGGAAGCGAAATTGATAGAAGCGGCCATGAGCACCACTGCGACCGGTGCCATGAAAAAGCGCATCTTATTTCCTCCGTTGAGCTTGTTCCTCTAATTCTATATTAACACGACTATATGATATTTGTCAAATTGCATAGGATTACTTATCTTAGCCTCTATTCCTACCATTCTCAGGCTCACGCGGTATCATACAGCTGTGCTCCAGAGCGAATCCGGTTTGGCTTAGCCTATGGTTTATCGCTATTGTGCTAATCGCTCTTCTCGGGGTGATCGGGCCACGGGCTTAACAACTAACGGAATATGACGAATCGCGACATTGAATTTCTTTTCGAAATAGGTTCGATGAAAAACGTTGACCGTTCCTGGTCGCAGATGCTCGGAATGAAATGCGCGACCAATCTTGAACATAGTTTTCGCGTGGCGTTCGTTGCGCTTCTTATCGCGCGGCGTGAGGCGGCTGCCCATCGCGCAAAAGGTATCAGCGAAGAAAAAATTCTCAAGATGGCGCTTATTCACGATTTGCCCGAAGCGCGGACGCAGGACCTCCATTATATAGGCAAGGTGTACGCCAGCACCAATGACGAAAAAGCCGCGGCAGATTTGTTTGCCGGCACCACGTTTCGCGATCTCAACGAAGATATATTGCATGAGTACGAACGGCGCGAATCGTTTGAAGCCAGGGCTATAAAGGATGCCGACAATCTCGACGTCGATATTGAGCTCAAGGAACTAGAGGAACGCGGCTCGGCGTTGCCGAAAAAATGGGCGGCCAACCGCCGCATCGTGCG
>JBOHOA010000102.1:0-2455 GCA_050730975.1 Minisyncoccia bacterium | reverse complement strand
CGCCGCAGCCGGGCGGCACCGAAACCTGCTACGATATTCATTCGTGATTTCTCTTGATCTTTTGCTTTTGATTTTTGCCGGCATTTTCGGTGCCGTGCTTGGGAGCTTCCTCAACGCGCTTACATTTCGATATAACACCGGAGCGCCCTGGTGGCGCGCGATGGGTGGACGCTCGCGGTGCATGCGCTGCGGGCATGAATTGAGTGTGCTCGATCTCGTGCCGATTTTTTCATGGATTTTTTTGCGAGGCCGGTGCCGCTACTGTGGCGCGCCGATATCAGTGCAATATCCGCTCGTCGAGCTCGCGGCCGCACTCCTCGCGATCGGCGTGTATTGGCAAGTTTCTCAGGTATCCTTGATTGGTATTTTAGATCTGGCTTCTGGCGCTTGGGTGGTCTGCGCCTTTTGGCTTCTCGTCTGGATGACGATTCTGTTCCTCGTCGTCTACGACTGGCGGCATCTCATTTTGCCCATGGGTGCGCTCGTGCTTCTTGGCATACTCGGGGCAGTATCGCTATTTTTTGCTTGCAGCAGCACGTGCCACCTCGTGCTTCCGATGCTCTGGCCGCTTCTCGGGGGGCCCATCATCGCGCTGCCGCTATTTTTGCTCTGGCTTGTATCGCGCGGTCGATGGATGGGCCTTGGCGACAGCCTTTTCGCGCTTCCCATGGGCTGGATGCTCGGGCTTGCGGGCGGATTCAGCGCGCTCGCGCTCGCGTTCTGGTCGGGGGCCATAATCGGCCTCGCACTTCTCGGCGCGTCGTGGGTAATTTCCCGAAGGCCATCGTTCAGAAAGGTTTCAAAGGACTGTCCTCGGAAAAATCGTTCTCGATTTTCGATGAAAACCGAAATTCCATTTGGTCCCTTTCTTGCGCTCGGCGCCGCGCTCGTATTCTTTTTCCACCTCAACGTGCTCGCACTATTCATGCTGTAGGAAAACGTGGGGTAGAATAATGAGGTGAGCAGTGAGCCATTATCTGCGAGCAGTTATTAACATGCTCTCCAACCTCCTATCAAAGCTCACTGTCCGCACCAACAACTGTTTATTTGGGCGGGCTCGACGTTCGCGGCTCGCTGCCGGTTTTACTCTCATCGAGCTGCTTGTTGTCCTTGCTATCATCGTTATCATTAGTCTTATAATCTTCACGAGCGCCAGCAAATTCAACAGCGCCATTCTTCTGCGCAGCCTTGCTTATGACGTCGGGCTCGCCGTGCGCGAAGCACAGCTCTATGGCGTGGCGGTTCGTGAAACGAGTGGCTCAGCAACATGCTCGACCGGCGGCTCGACCCAGTTCTGCGCGTGGTACGGCGTACACTTCGACACATCGCACAACAATAAATTTTTCGTTTTTGCCGATATCGACGAAAGTGGCGAGTACGATTCGTCGCCTGATGTGCAGACCGATTTGTTTCAGACACAGTACGGCTTCATCATTAGTGATTTTTGCGTGGGCTCCCCGAGTACCAACCAGTCTTATTGTTCAGCCGCATGCCCTTCTTCGACAGTGCTGACTGATGCCGGTTTGCCTACTAATAACTGCACTTCTAACGCCCTCACAGATCTTGACATCACTTTTCGACGGCCGGATCCAAATGCGTACATCATGCCGACTTTCAGTGCGGGCGTGGTGGGTCCTGTGGTTACCTACACCGGCGCGCTTGTTACCGTTCAGACACCTGGCGGCGAGATGCGTTCTGTTTCTGTTTCCTCGACCGGACAAATAGCAGTCCTTAATGATTGATATGAAAATTAAGTTCAGAAATCGTTACGTATTGGGGAGCGTTTCTCGAATACCTTTCGGAGGCGGAAGTCCGGATACGCTCCAAGCTCCAAGCTCCAAGCTCCAAGCTAACCGCGGCTTCACGCTCATCGAGATGATCGTGGCAGTCGGCCTTTTTATGCTGGTGATGGTTATTGCCGTCGGTTCGCTTGTCTCCATCGTCGCCGCCGATCGCAAGGCGGAGTCGATAGAATCCGTCGTCGACAACCTGCGTTTTGCTATCGATGATATAAGCCGCGAAACGCGCACGGGGACGGAGTACTACTGCGGCGGCTATTCGGCCGGAGGTACGCAGGATTGCACGAACGGCTCGGATAAAATCACCTTTACCGATCAGGATGGCAATCGGGTATCGTTCAAGGTCGAGTCGTCGAATCTGTGCGGTACGAACTACGCCGGCGACTGTCTGGCACGCTGCGAAAATAGTGCCGACGGCACCATAACCGAATGTCCCGGCAGCTATTCTCCAATTACTTCGCCGAGCGTGGATATAGAGAAGGCGGAATTTTATGTGGCGGGTTCAACACCCGGGCCGTTCGATACGCAGCAGCCGCGGATTGTGATGACGCTCTCTGCGGAAATAACGAGCGGCGTCTCGTCGCCCACCGTACTCAATTTGCAAACCACGGTAACGCAGCGTGTGTACGACGAATAAATTATGAAAGACAGGATAC
>JBOHOA010000101.1:0-7406 GCA_050730975.1 Minisyncoccia bacterium | reverse complement strand
AGTATTATGTACGCTTCGGGTGCGTAAGACCCGAGTTCGATTCTCGGCACTCCGACGGGATTTTCGGTTTAAACGGAGTGTGGCGCACCGGCTTTGCGGTGCGTAAGACCCGAGTTCGATAGCCTAGCGAAGTGAGGTAGAGAAAGCGATAGCTTTCTTTTCGAGCAAGCGAAGGTTATATCGAGATATTCTTGGCATCCCAACAAGGATCGGTTAGAAAAATTGTGTAAAAAACCCGGCACGGCCGCCCTGTGGAGCGGCCCTGCGGGCCCGTAGTTAAGTGGTACAACGCTGCATTCGCATTGCAGAGGCGCGAGTTCGATTCTCGCCGGGTCCACAAGCCCTAATTTGCGGTACGCAACTCTTTATGGTAAGCTTTTCGCGTTAATGAACGATACCGTAAACCCCATTATTGAAAAGCTTTTTAGTGCCGGCGCGCATCTTGGGTATGCGCCAAGCCGCCGCCATCCGGCAGCCGCCAAGTACGTTTTTGGCGCTAAGGGCGGTGTTGAGCTTATCGACCTTGAGCAAACGGCTCGCTGCCTTGCCGCGGCGGTTGAATTTATGCACTCTCAGGGCCGCGATCGCGCATCGGTGCTTTTTGTGAGCGGCAAAGCTGAGGCACGGGCTGCACTCGAGCGCGTGGCGCGCCGTCTGGGACAGCCGTTCGTAGCCGGTCGCTGGATCGGCGGCACGCTTACGAATTTTGCCGAGATTCGCAAACGCCTCGCTCGGCTTGAGGAAATCGCACGCGATCGCGAGACGGGCGAAATAGCCAAGTATACCAAGCTCGAGCGGTTGCTCATTGAGCGCGAATATAACGATCTCGAACGCACGTACGGCGGCCTGCGCGGGGTTGAAAAAGTTCCGGCAACGCTCGTGATTGTTGATCCAAAGGCCGAGCACACGGCTCTTGCGGAGGCGGCAAAGCTCTCTCTTTCGGTGGTCGCGCTTCTCAATACCGACTGCGACACTACGGGCATCGCGTATCCTATCCCGGGCAACGACGCCTCGCGGCATTCGATAGAGTTCGTTTTGGAAGAATTGGCAAAAGCGTTTGAGGCGGGAATGGCGGAGGCGCCGAAGCCGCAGGCTCAGTGAACCGTTTACTGATGTGCACGTTTCAGTTCACGGAGCGTAATTTGTAAATTTTTATATGGAAATTACTGCTGAACTAGTCAAGGAACTTCGAGACAAAACCGGCGTTTCGGTAATGCAGTGCAAAAAAGCGCTCGAAGAGGCGGGTGGCGACGTCAATAAAGCAATCGACGTGCTCTCGCGCAAGAGCGCGGACGTTGCCAAGAAGAAGGGAAGCCGGGAGCTCGCCGCGGGCGCCGTCGCCTGCTACCTGCACGCTGGTGCACAAGTGGGAGCGATGGTGCTTGTCTCTTCGGAAACCGATTTTGTCTCGCGCAATCCAGAATTTCAGTTGCTCGCGCGCGAGATAGCGATGCACGCGGCTGCTATGCGGCCGCAATACGTACGGCGCGAGGATGTCTCAATGCAGGCGCTTCAGGAACTGCGCGATCTCTTTGAGCCGGACGCCGCCGACAAGCCGGCGGGCGTGCGCGAAAAGGTTGTCGAGGGCAAGGTGCTCGCGCGTCTCGGCGAATTGGTGCTGCTCGAGCAGCCATTCATTAAGGATCCCGGCAAAAAAATAGCCACCCTTCTTGATGGAGCATCGCAAAAGTTCGGCGAGCGTATCGAAATTTCGCGCTGCACGGTTTTTAGCGTTAAATAGAGCGTTCCCCGACGAATGTGCGTTTTGAAGCGCCGGCGGATGTTGAGGTGAGGCCAAATGAAATGACGCTGCTCATCCTGGTGATTATATTGATACTCTCGTGCTTCGGCATGGCTGCTCTTCTGTGCGTCAAGCACTTTGAGCTTTCAACCGGCCATTTCATCCTTACCCCCATACGTCCGGCACTCGCACGCGCTGCCGCACGCGTCGAAAATGTCGTACGCGCCGCGCCGTCGCTTTTTGCAGATTTTGCCCGATTGCTGGTACATGTTATGCGCCGCGCCGCGCTCGCCGCGCTCGCGCGGCTTATTATCGCGACGGAGCGTTTGCTCGAGCGCGGGCTTGAATTGCTTCGGCATAGCTTCGGGCCAGCACGCGCCAACAGCGGTGAGCCGTCAAGTTTTTTGCGGGAAATTGCGGAGCAAAAGCGCAAACTCACCCGAACCGCACGGTCGCGGCGTGCCGCGCGAGAGACACCTTCCGACCCGCCTGTGGCCTAGGAATCTGAGTAAGCGGGGATAATTGGCTTGGCATTTGTGGAGTCGACATGCTCTAATTAATCTGTGGTGCCCCCTGAATTGCTGGAGTATGTTCAAAAGCAGCTCGCTGCCTGCTATACGCGCGAGGTGCTTCGCCGCGTCTTACTTTCTTCCGGCGGATGGAGTGATGCCGATATTGATGCGGCCTTTGCCGCTCTTGATGCGCAAGCGTCGTCGCCGGCGCCTGCTCCCCGGCCTAACCCGAACCCGAACCCGCCGAAAGTTGCGCCATCGGCCGCGGTAACGCCCAAGCGGCGGCTCCGCTGGCCGATCGTATTTGCGGTCATTGTTGCGATTTTGGTAGTCGCAGGCGGTGCGGCGGCGTACGTCGCTCTTGTCAAAAATGCCGCTACGCCGATTGAAATTCTTAAGCGCGCTTTCACGGCGACGAGCGCCGAGAAGTCGTTCACGTTTTCGGCAACCACGACCGACCAGGTGCTCGAAGCGTCAAGCACGCCGCGCACGCTGGCGAATTTTTCGCTTGCAGTCGGCGGCTCCATCGATCGGCACGATTCGGCGAATCCTGCCGCCGACCTCTCAATTAACGGAAGTTTTTCGGGCGCCATGGCAAGCGGCACTCTTGCTGCGTCCGGTACGCTTCGGGTAATAGCAGCAGACAAAAAAGCGTATCTCAACCTCACGAAGGCCGCGGTTTCGTATACGCCTTCCGGACTTTCGACTGACCTTAATGACGAACTTTCGGCAGCGATGGCGTCCGGCATTGCGCAGTCGGTTGAAAATAAATGGATCGAAGTAGATGCTTCGAGCAGCGCGGTCGCGGCGAGCACGTCTCCCGCATTTGCGGCCGATGAGCGCGCGCTGTTGTCGTATGTGGAGAGCGCGAGCTATGTAACGTTGTCGCAAAACGCAGGCCGCGAGACCTTTGCCGGCGTCCCAACCGAACACCTTAAATTCACGCTCACCTTTGAGCAGCAGCTGGCCGATATTCTCTCGAGTCTCATCGATGATCAGTCGACAATCGTCTCAAACGGCGTCGAGAGCCTGCGCGCGTCATCGGCGCAGATGGCTGCGGTCGCCGCGGTATCGTCCGCCGACGCCTCTTCGACCGCTGCGGCCAGGAATGCGCTCTCAAAACTCGTGGGGCAGCAGGCAAGCATCGACGTCTGGGTCGGCACCAAGGATTCGCTTATTTACCAGTTTGCGATCGAGCCGCTTACGTTTACAAATACTTCCGGAACCGCCAACACGTTCTCTTTTGTGGCGACGTACGGCAATTGGGACAAGACATTTTCCATAACGCCGCCGGGCAATGCCGAGCCGCTTCAGCAATTTTTGCAAAATACGTTCGCTGGATTGTTCAGCACGTCTACCGGAACTTCCGCGCCGATGATGCATGGACCGGGCGAGCCCGCGACCTCGCTTTGAAAAATACCTGCGCGGCCGGTATAGTGGATGCGCGCCGAGGTAGCTCAGTCGGTAGAGCAACGGTTTTGTAAACCGTCGGTCGCGAGTTCGATCCTCGCCCTCGGCTCTTGGAGTGGTAATGCGCGGGTTGCGAGCTTCTGGTGTATGGCGTATCGCGGCATCATTTTCGATCTCAACGGCGTGCTCGTCGAGGATACTCCTGCGCATCGGCAGGCGTGGAATGATCTCGTGCATAATCACGACGTCCGCGCGTTTACCGATGATGAATGGAGATCAGTGCAGGGCAGAAGTACTAAAGAACTGCTCCCTCTTCTATTTGGAGCGACCATGAGCGATACCGAACTCGATGAACTTGAGAAAGAAAAAGATCTGCGCTACCGTCGCATTCTGCAGACGTCGATAGAGGTATCGCTTGCGGCTGGCGCCGATACGCTGCTCGATAGGCTAGTTGAGCACGGTATTCCTCGCGCCATCGCCACGTCTTCCAATCCCGATGACGTCGCTTTTTTGGTTGCGCATCTCGGCTTGCAGCGGTGGTTTGCTGCAGACCAGATTGTCTGCAACGACGGCGAGTTTCCGGACAAACCGGCTCCGGACGTGTATCTTGAAGCTGCACGCAGGATTCATGTGCCGCCGAGCGAGTGCGTGGTCGTAGATGATTCGCCTTCCGGTGTTGCCGCGGCCAAAGCGGCAGGCGCGGGAAAGATAATCGGAGTGGCATCGAGAGAGCGCCGGGAAGATCTCTTGCAGGCCGGTGCCGGCGAGACGCTAGAGCATGTGGCCGAATTAAATCTCGCTTTGTTTGAAAGTAAGCCGACCCCTTAGTTTTTTATCGGCCTGTTGTCGACGTCGCGGTCGAGGTGGCGGTTGTCGAGGCGAGTGCGCCTATTTCAGGCGCGAGCGCGAGCAGTTGATCGGCCGTCTTGAGACCGTAAATATTCGGATGCTCATCGATGACGTACGCGGGGAAGTCTGGCTTGATATTGTGCAGGTTCTCGAGCGTCTTGAGCGCTGAGAGATTGAGATTGTAATCAAAGGAGTATACGCGCAGCCCGGGATACGTTTGGCGAAGATACGTGAGCACGTCGCCTGCGGCGCCGCAGTCCGGACAATTGTTTTGGTTCGAATAGAAATAGAGGATGAACACCGGGTGCGTGCCGCATTTTTGCGAAATGGTTTGGAGCAAAATGTAATCTTTTATTTCGAGGAGCGAATATTGTTCTTTCAATGAGACGACGTCCGGATTGGTGTCGCCGAGATCCTGTTCCGCAACCGAAAGCTGCGAGGCGAGGCTGTTGAGTTCGTCGGAAAGGCCCGTATTTTGCGAAAGTTCCGAGCAGTCAACCTGCGAGAGCAAGTCATACTGCGTTTCGTTCGAGAGAATATCGAGCGAGATCTGCTGCTCGGTCGATTGGATGTCGGCGACGCGCGCTTCATCGAGCCGGTTGGCCGCGTAAAAGGCGGTCGCGAAAATTGCGGCGGTGATGATGAAGGCGATGAGATATTTTTGCCAGGACATATTAAAGATTCATGATGCACGAATCATGATTCAAGAACGAAGCGCATCATATCGTGATTCTTGCATCATGCTTCGTGAATCTGTGTCGTTCGCCGCTAGCGCCAGCTCGATTGCCTGGCGGTTACCATCCCCCACGTGGCGCGCGCGAGCCACAGCGGTGCTATGAATCCATAGAGCACGAAATAGGCGATGACGGATCCGATGCCAAAGCCGCCGCCCGCTATCCGGCGACCGGCGAGAATGGCGAAAAGCGTTATACCCGCAGTGATAAAGACGAGGAACGTCAGCATGTCGGTGTTGATATAGAACCAGCTGAGGTGCCAGGTATCGGGGTGCAGGAAGGCGAATGGCGATAGTTGCGACTTCGACAACAGCTGTATGCGACCCACGGCCGACGTGATGATTCTGAGCAAGAGGTACGTCATAATATACATCGCGCCAAAAAACATCGTCAGGCTAAACGGCAGGACGAGCAGCCCAAAATAGCCGTAGCGCGGATTGAAGTACATGTAGCCGTAGTCTTTCGAATTTTCGAGGAAGCCGCGCGACCAGCGGGTGCGCTGCTTTAAGAGCTTGCGTAGCGTCTGAGGGACGTGCGTGTACACGACGGCGGTATGCGCGTTGGCGATCGGGAGGCGATAGCGGTGCATGCGGAACGCCATCTCCATATCCTCGGTCTGATGGGCCGGGCGAAACGGCCCGGCGATAGCAAACACTTCGCGCCGGTAGATGGAGAACGGCCCGGGCAAGACGGAAATAGCGGCAAGGTTATCGAATATTTTTTTGTAAAATATGCCGAACGTGTATTCGACTGCCTGCATAAGCTCGAGCGCGCGATGCGGTTTCCATACCTTCATGGCGGGCACAACCGCCATGGCTTCCGGCGAAGCCTCGAATACCTTAACGGATTCCAAAAGCGAATCGGGAACCACGAACGAATCCGCGTCGAGGCAACCGACGAGCTCGGACTTGGTGTGCTTGAGGCCAAAATTGAGCGCTGTGTATTTACCGCCGTTTTCTTTGGAAAAAATTTTGACCTGGAGATTTTTACGGAATCGCTGCGCGGCGCGCAAGGTGCCGTCGGTCGAGCCGTCGTCGACCACGATTATTTCGAGTTTGTTTTTAGGATAATCGAGCGCCAGGAGCGATTCTATCGTGCCCGCGAGGGTTTTTTCTTCGTTCCAGGCCGGCACGATGACGGCGACGCTCGGGTAGCGCTTCGGGCGCGCTGCGGTTTTTACCGCGGGCTTTTTTTCAAAAAAGGAGATAAGCAGAAAAACCTCGAAATAGAGCCCCAAAAACAGGAATACATACACTCCGATGACTCCCGCGTCCATAGTGGATGATTATAGCATAATTGACTTTTTTGTAAAGTGTGGCTGTGCATTGCCACTTTGAAAACCAAGGAGCGGGGCGGTACGGATGGGAGCTTGGTTTTCCTCCAATAATTGGTAAGCTTCATCCATATGGATACAGTGAAGGGGCATATGCACCCGATTTCTTCATTGATTCGCAAAACGAATCAGGTATTTTTCGATTTGGGGTTCACGTTTGTCGAGTATCCGCTCGTCGAAAGTGAATATTACAATTTCGATGTCATCAATGTGCCGAAGGATCATCCCGCGCGCGATATGCAGGATACTTTTTTTATGAAAGATGAATCGCGCATGCTTCTGCGCACACAAATGTCAGGCATCCAGGTGCACTACATGGAAGATCAGCGTAAAAAAGGCATCATGCCGCCGTATCGCATCGTGTATCCCGGCAAGGTGTTTCGCAACGAAGCGACCGACATGACGCACGAGGCCGAATTTTTTCAAATTGAATGGATGGTGATTGAGGAAGGCGTTACACTTGGCAGCTTGCGGTGGACGATAGAGAAATTTCTGAGCGCGATTTTTGAAGCTTCTGCCGAAGTCCGTTTTCGCCCGAGTTTTTTTCCGTTTACCGAACCATCGCTTGAAGTCGACATGCGGTTCAGCGGCGAACATGTGCCGGAGAAGCTGCGCAATCGATGGATTGAAATTATGGGCGCAGGAATGGTGCATCCGAACGTCATAAGAAATGCCGGACTCGATCCGGAGAAATATCACGGCTTTGCGTTTGCCGTCGGCCTTGATCGTATCGCGCTCCTTAAATGGGGTATTGATGACATTCGCCTCATGCATTCGGCGGATTTGCGATTTATCAATCAATTTTAGTCACCGTTACTGTATTACGT
>JBOHOA010000100.1:0-3872 GCA_050730975.1 Minisyncoccia bacterium | reverse complement strand
CTCTGCGGCAGCGCGCGAGCAAAAGTGTCAAGCCGATCGCGGGCAAGGCGTCGATCAATTATATGGCTGGTATCCGGCTTGGCATCACCGACCAACAGCCCGACTACCCGGCGATTCTTCTTGCCATGCGCATTCTCGGAGCACCGGGCTTCACCGGCCGGCTCATGCAGGAGGTGCGCGAAAAAGAAGGGCTGACCTACGGCACGTACGCTTCTCTTGCCGGATTCGACGGCGGCGCCGATGGCCACGTCGCGGCGTGGGCGACGTTTGCGCCACAACTCTTCACAAAAGGCCGCGCGAGCGTCCGGTGCGAGATAAAAAAAATAATAGAAGAAGGCGCGAGTGAGGAAGAGGTGCGCAAGCACGCGGAGCTTTTTGCCGCGGCGCGCGAGGTGCGCATGAACGATTCGGGCGCGTGGGCGCACGCCGCGCACGACACCCTTGCCGACAATCGACCACTTTCGTATCTTGACGAATTTCCTGAAATCATAAAAAACCTATCACGCGAAGAGATAAACGCCGCGATAAAAAAATATCTCGATCTCTCCCGCATGTCCGAATCCGCCGCCGGTCCGGTGGGGAAGGAGGCGTTGAAGTAAAAAGTCCGACTACCACCGGCCGCGGTCGTGAGACAGCGGCCCTTTTCTTTTTCTGTCAAAAACGGTACGGTATTTCTCATGGATCTGAATGACGTCCGGTCGAAATATCTGGAATTTTTCAAAAAGCGCGGACACACGATTATTCCGTCAAGCTCGCTTGTGCCGGAAAATGATCCGACGACGCTCTTTACCGGCTCGGGCATGCAGCCCTTGGTGCCGTATCTTCTTGGCGAAAATCATCCGGCCGGAGTGCGGCTCGCGGACAGCCAGAAATGTTTCCGCGCCATGGATATCGAGGAAGTGGGCGACAATCGCCACACAACCTTTTTCGAAATGCTCGGCAATTGGTCGTTCGGCGATTATTTTAAGAAGGAGCAAATTGCCTGGATGTTCGAATTTCTTGTGGATGAGCTCGGGCTCGATGCGACTCATTTGTATATCACCTGCTTTATCGGCGCGCCCCAATATAGCATTCCGAAAGATACTGAAGCCGCAGAACTCTGGCAAAAACTTTTTCGCGCCAAAGGCATCGAGGCGGACATTGCTGAAATCGGGACCGAAGAAGCGGGATACGAGCGCGGCATCAAGCCCCGCGAGCGGATTTTTTATTACGAGGACAAAAAAAATTGGTGGAATCGGGGAAAAACGGGAACCGACACGACGCCTGTCGGCGATCCGTGCGGCCCCGATTCGGAGATGTTCTACGAATTTACCGATATCCCGCATGACAAAAAATTCGGCGAGCATTGCCATCCCAATTGCGACTGCGGCCGGTTTATGGAAATCGGCAACAACGTCTTTATGGCCTATCGCAAAAAAGCAGAGGGCGAATTTGTGCCTCTCGCGCATCCGAACGTTGACCACGGTTCGGGCCTCGAACGCATCGCCGCGGCCGTGGCAAATAGTTCGGATATTTTTCCCATAACCCACGCGCCGATAATCGCACTGCTTGAAAAGATGTCGGGCAAAAAATATCAAGGCGACGCCTTGATATTTACTCGGGCGTTTAGGATTATCGCCGACCACATGAAAGGCGCGACGTTCCTCATCGCGAGCGGAGTTGTGCCCGCCAATACCGAGCGCGGCTATTTTGTGCGCCGACTCATTCGCCGCAGCGTTTTTTACGCCGACCGTCTCGGCATCAGGGAAAATTCTTTTTCAAAAATCGTCGGACCCATTGCTTCGATGTATCGGGACGCGTATCCGGAACTTCAAAAAGCTGAAGAGTTTATTCAAAAAATAATTGACGAAGAAGAAAAAAAATTCCGCCAGACCCTTTCGCGCGGATTAAGGGAATTTAAGAAATGGTATGCCGTTGTTCAATCCGACCTCGACTTTGAAGGTAGGCCCGATGGGCACTTTGTACAAGATGGAGAAGGAGATACTTCCAGTAATGTTGGTCCAAAACGCATGCCTGGTCACGTCGCGTTTAATCTAGTAACCACTTATGGATTCCCAAGAGAACTTATCGAAGAAATTGCTAAAGAAGGAAACATAGAGGTTGATTGGGATGATTTTGATAAAAAAATGCGTGAGCATCAAGACCTCTCGCGCGCCGGTGCATCGCAGCGGTTTGCGGGCGGCCTGGCCGACACGGCGGAAAAGACCGTACGCTTGCACACGGCGCATCACTTGCTGCTGCGTGCGCTCCAAATCGTTCTCGGACCGGAAGCGAAGCAGCGCGGCAGCAACATTACGCAGGAGCGTTTGCGCATCGATTTTTCGTATCCTTCCAAAATGACGCAGAAACAATTAGTCGAGGTCGAACGCAGCGTGAATGAAAAAATCGAAGAGGATTTGCCGGTTATTCGTAGCGAGATGGCGCGTGAGGAAGCCGAGGCGCTCGGCGCCGAGCACGAATTCGGCGCCAAATATCCGGAGCGCGTCAGCGTCTATTCAATAGGGCCGAGGGGCGCAACGGAAAAAAATCCGCAATTCGACAAACGGTTTTCGATAGAATTTTGCGGCGGCCCCCACGTAACGCACACCGGCGAATTGGCCATAGATGGAAAAAAATTCAAAATCCAAAAAGAAGAAGCTGTCTCAGCGGGCGTGCGGCGGATCCGCGCCGTGTTCACGGATTAACAAGGACACGTTATTTTTTGCTGCAGATAAGTTTAGATGGTGGGGAAAAAATGGATGAGTTGGCTGATTTTTTGAACGTATAGAAGAATAGTGACGGCGCTCAAGAGCTACGGCGTGCATACGCCGGATGAGTTTGATCGCCTCACGTATCTTGAGGCGTTTCTAATGGTCGCGCAAGGCGACCCCGACATTATTTCGAAAATAAAGAAGGCCCGCGAGAAACGCGGCAAGACGCTCAAGTGACACACACGGCCGCGGAATGACACGCGGCTTTTTTGTTGTTGTACAATAGAGTCGTATGTCCCGCCTTGCGCGCAAAAAAGCGTTGCCGAAAAATCGTGTCGTCGCGCTCATCGACATTGGTTCGAGTTCCGCAGCGGCCGCGCTGGTCGAGGTTGGGGGCGATAAACCGATAGTGCTGGCGCACAAGCGTGTCGCGATGCCGATTGACGGCAGCCGCGGCGCAGCAGGGCTCGAGGCGCGAATGTTAACCGCTGCGCGCGAAGCCGTAAGGCAAGTCTCCCGTGGCCGGCACGCCGGCAAGGCCACGAGCGTCGCAGTATTTTTGCCTTCGCCATGGAGCGCGCTCACGCTCGACCGAATACGATTTGCGAGGGCCGCGCCATTTGTGGCGGACGAAGCGCTCGTGCGAAGGCTCATGAACGTCCGGCTTCAACGGGAAGAACACCCGGGAGCCGGAGAGGCGTTTGGATACACGCTGTCCGGCATGCGGCTGAACGGCTACGCTGCCGATTTTTTTGGCGAAACGCCGATTATGGAAATCGAGCTCACGCTCGGCAGCGCGCGCGCCTCTCGCTCTTTGCTCGAGCGCCTTGGCGCTCTGGCTCGCGAACTCTCATCCGCACCCGCCGATTTTTATTCGAGCATACTTGCCGCGGCGCAGGCTCTTTCGCTTGTGATTACCGATGAAAATGACTACCTTATATGCGACAGTGAAGGGGAGACGGCCGAATTATTGCTCGTTCGCGATGCTATTCCCGAAGCGCACGCATCGATTCCGGCAGGTCGCGCAGGAATCGTGCGGACGGTGGCGCTTCACGGCGGATTCGACACGCGCGAAATCTCTTCGGCGCTCACACTCATGGCCGACCCGCGCTCGCCAATGTCATTAAGTGCGAGTGGCGCCATAGCGGCCGGCAGGCGTGCGTGTGCGGAGCGTCTCGGCGC
>JBOHOA010000099.1:0-10288 GCA_050730975.1 Minisyncoccia bacterium | reverse complement strand
GTATGTATGTCGGCGGCATCGATATTGAGCGCAATGCCAAAGAGCTGCGGATCGTCATCAAGACGTCGCGGCCAGGTCTTATCATCGGACGTTCCGGCGAAGGAACGACGCGCCTGAGGCGTCGTCTTGACGCGTTTATTCGCGCGCGCGGCCTCAGTGTGCCGGATTTCAAAATCGACATCGAGGAGGTCCGCAATCCGGAGACTAATGCCGCCATTGTCGCGTACATGGTGGCCGAAGGTCTGGAGAAGCGCATGCCGTTCCGGCGCGTAATGAAAGCAACGCTCGACAAAGTAATGGCCAACCGCGAGGTAAAGGGCGCGCGCATCGCGCTATCCGGTATGCTCGGCGGCGCATCCATGTCGCGCAAGGAAGAACTGAAAAAAGGCCAGGTGCCGCTTCAGACATTCCGTTCCGATATCGATTATGCCCGCGAGCGGGCGAACTTGCCGCTCGGCGTCATTGGCATAAAGGTGTGGATTTATAAGGGCGAGGTGTTTAATGAACCGACGAAACGCGACGCCAATCTACGAATGCATGCGAATGCTACGAATAGGGCGTCAACTCGCTCTCGCTAGCCTTCAATCATTCGTATCATTCGATCTCATTCGTTACATTCCTATCATGCTTTTCCCAAAAAAAGTTAAATACCGCAAATGGCAAACCGGCCGCTGGAACATGAAACACCCGCGCGCGGCCTCTCGCGGGACCGACGTCGCGTTCGGATCGTTTGGACTCAAGGCCACGACGCATGCGCGCGTCCGTTCCAATCAATTGGAGAGCGCGCGCAAGGTCATCGTGCGCAACCTCGGCAAAACCGGCAAGCTCTGGATCCGCGTGTTTCCGGACAAGCCATTTACCAAGAAACCGCCGGAGGTGAAGCTCGGCAAGGGCAAGGGCGATCCGGTCGGCTACGAGGTCGAGGTATTGCCGGGTCGGATTCTCTTTGAGATAGACGGCGTGCCGAGCGAGACCGCATCGCTCGCGCTTGTGAAGGCGGCCAAAAAATTGCCACTTAAGGCCAAGGTGGTGTCGAGACAATAATTACCGAGAATCACGAAAAATAGACCAGTAGTATTCTTGAATCCTGCTTCGTGAATCGTGAATCTTTCAAACATATGGACTATAAAACCGCCACAACCGAAGAATTGCAGCAATTCGTTGCTGAGAAGCGCAAGGAGCTTGTCGACTTGCGTTTTGGAGCTGCAGGGAGTAAAAATCGTAACGTCAAGCTTCCGCGCACGATCCGCAAGGATATTGCGCGGGCACTGACGGAAGTTTCGGCCAAGCGCCGCGGGCAGCAAGACGGCGACGCCTCGGGAGTCCGGGCCTAAATGGGTATGGAAACCACACAATCACAACGCAAAACCCTTCGCGGCACGGTCGTCTCCAACAAAATGGACAAGACGGCGGTGGTCGCCGTCGTGCGCTACGTCAAACATCCGAAGTACAAGAAATATCTGAAGCGTACGAAGCGCTATAAGGCGCACGATCCGAAAAACCGCGCAAAGGAGGGAGACAAGGTCGTAATTCGGTCGACCCGGCCGCTTTCCAAGGATAAAAGTTTTGAAATTGTCTTTGATTAAGCATGGCTTTTAGCTTATAGGGCGGATCCATTCTTCCCTGCAAGCTGAAAGCTCAAAGCTAACAGCTAAAACATGATTCAACCCCGCACTATCGTTGCCATTGCCGACAATTCGGGCGCCAAGGTAGGGCGCATCTTCAAGGTGCTCGGCGGAAGCAAGCGGCGCTACGCACGCATCGGCGACCTCGTCGTACTCTCGGTGCAAACCGCTGAACCGCGCAAGGGCGTAAAGAAAAAAGACGTGTGCCGGGCTATAGTCGTGCGCCAGCGGGAGCCGTACCGCCGCCGCGACGGTTCGTATGTCCGCTTCGACGAGAACGCGGTGGTCATTTTGGATAATAAAAAAGAGCCCAAGGGCGGCCGCATCTTTGGGCCGATCCCGAGAGAATTGCAGGAATTGGGATATCAAACGATTATCTCAAGAGCACCGGAAGTCGTATAACCATGAACACGCTTCATATCAAAAAAGGAGATACCGTCGTTGTTCTTGCCGGAAATGATAAGGGCAAAACGGGCAAGGTGCTGCGCGCACTACCCGCGCTCGACATGGTCGTCGTTGAGGGCGTTGGAATGAAAAAAAAGCACCAAAAACCGCGCCAGGAAGGCCAGCAGGGCCAGATTATCGACAAGCAGCATCCGATTGCCGCGAGTAAAGTGATGAATGTCGACGTGAAAAAAGAGAAGGAGAAAAAGAGAAAGAAGAAATAATTTTAGCTGTGGGCGGTGCTGCGGGGTTTCCTAGCAGCTAGCCGCTAGCAGCTAGCCGCTAGCTATGGAACTCATACAAGACAAGCAGAAGAACACATTTGATGCGATGAAAGGCACTTTTGCCTGGAAATCTGTCATGCAAGCGCCGCGCATTGAGAAGGTGGTGGTGTCCGCGGGCATAGGCAAATTGCGTGCCGACAAAAACAAAATGGAAATGGTGGCGGACCGCATCGCCAAAATCACCGGCCAGAAGCCGGCGACGCGCGGCGCTAAGAAGTCCATTGCGACCTTCAAGACCCGTGAGGGCGACACTGTGGGCTACCAAGTAACGCTTCGCGGCAAGCGCGCGCAGGATTTCGTCAATCGTCTCGTGCATGTGGCGCTGCCGCGCACCAAGGATTTTAAAGGCATCTCTCTCGATGCCGTCGACGAGATGGGCAACTACACGCTCGGCCTGCGCGAGCATACGGTGTTCCCCGAGACCGCCGACGAAGATATTCGCGACGTTTTCGGCATGGCCGTAACAATCGTCACGACAGCAAAAACTAAGGAAGAGGCCAATGCCTACCTCACGCATTTGGGGTTGCCATTTAAGAAGTCGTAGTCACAAAAACTGCCGTTTTTTGTGCGGTAACCCATTGTCTAAGATTTCAAAACTTGTTTTAGGGCTGCGACCGTTTTGGGATACATGGCATGGTAATTCTCCTCAGTACGTTTATCTTTTTTCACCGTGTTGATAACATCCAGGTGGAAACGGCTCATCATAAGTGAGGAACGTAGGGAGCCTAACGTTAGTGCCGACCTTATCATTTCAGCCGAGTTTGGATATATCTTTGCACCTTCTTCAAACATAATTTTGTCGAGCATTTGCTGGAAAGAGGGAGAAGACCACGCACGAGCACGCAGGTTACCATAATCAAACAGTATTGCTATTACAGGATTGTCGGCTCTGCCTACCCACTCAAAATCCAGCAGTTCAAAATCACCATTTGTGTGTTTGTATACATTATCGATCTGCATGTCCGCATGCACGAGATAAAAACCTTTACTGGTTTTTGAAGCTTCGACTTCCGTAAAGCATCGCTCTAGCATTTGCATAATGCGCAACCGGATATCCTCCATGCCGGTATATGACACGAGCAACTCCTCAACCGACTTAGTCATTTCTTGGCCCTCCTTCGTCTTGTGCGTTATTTTCGTATCCAGCAACTCTTCAAACTCTATTTTGTAAAAACTAATTTTTGAGGACAAAGGGCGCGTGAGTTTTAAGGTACTTGCTTCCACGGTAAAACCTGCGCGATGGAAGGCGTACATTACTCCAACGAGTTGCTGCATATCAGCCTCCGTAAACCTTTCATAGAAGGCGGGGCTGTCGTGCATAAAGCCGAAGCCATCGCCGTCCTCGCGAGTTTCAAAAATCGCATACGGTACAGGCGGCATGAGCGAGTACCGGATGACGGCCATCGTCGGGAAAGTATATTTTTTATCATCGTGAAGCGCGGCGGTGATTTTCACCTGCCGCTTAAATAACCGGTACGTCTTCCATTTGCCGTCCAGCACTATTTTTATAAAACGTTTTTGTTGCGCTCCGCCTTCATTGCGCGGAAGCACCGTATTGCCGTACCGTACCCCTTTCTGATTGCCTTGCAACAGGCTTGCAACGTCTCTGTCGGAATAAACAAATCCCTCCTTTTTCAAAATGTCTCCAATACGTCTGTGCGATGCCTTTGATATAAAAAATCCCCACAACATATGGCTAAGTATAACAACAAAGAAGCCCCAAACTTGGCGGGGCTTTGAAGTCTTGAGAAGGTTTATGGCACGAGTTCGTTATAGCGCTGCCATACATAAGCGTAGGGCTGTCTTATAGCAGCAAGAGCATTGGAACGTTCTATGGCATTCTGTGGCTTCGAGCTTTTAGCAGCTACTGCTTCGTAGACGTAGGTTTTGAAGTCCTCGTCGCGAAGCACAGTTTCAGGAAGATCGACATCGGTGCGATTGGCAAGAATCGCTTCCAATGATTCGATTCCGTCCAGCCTTGTTGCACCTATGTTCTGCTGTCGCAGGTCGAGTACCGTTTGGCGAAACTTTACAGCCGTCTCGTCTAACAAGCCATCCAGCTGTTGGCGGTTTAATTTAATAGACATTGCACCCTCCATTGCGAGGAACCCAGCTTGCAATATATCAAAAATCGTTGTGTTGTCAATTCGGAATAAAACCTACCCAAAAAACGACTCCCTTATCGTCTAAAAACGTTTCTGATGATAGAAGACTGTGGAGTCGGTGGTTTCTATCGGCCTTGGAATTTGGAGTACAAAAAGCTGTCATATGAGGGTTTTTGTTTGTATGGTATGACTCCGTGCACATGAACGCGAGGGAGTCATTTGGAGCCATATAGCTTAAAAACTTATTATAAATACGGCCTTATTTGAAAGTTGCGCAGAGAAAACCGGTGTGATATTATTGCCAGCAATCCGCAGGGCGGATTTTATTTTAGCTATGGCCAAGAAATCGACTGTTGCGCGCAGTAATCGCACGCCCAAGTTCAAGTCGCGTGTCGTGTACCGCTGCTTCCGTTGCGGGCGCAAGCGATCATATATGCGCGATTTCGGCCTGTGCCGCGCGTGCTTCCGAGAGGCGGCTCTCGAGGGCCTCATCCCGGGCGTACGCAAGTCATCGTGGTAATGCAGTTTACTGTGAACAGATTTCAGAAAATGTAATAGAAATTACCGTCCACTAAACGCTCAACCGTAAACTTATAGTATGGTAACCGATTCCGTTGGAGATATGCTGATACGTCTGAAAAACGCTTCATGCGTTGGTCATGATCGTGTTTCGCTGCCGTACTCGGCTCTCCGGCGCTCGATTGCCGACACGCTCGCGCGCGAGGGATACATCGGCAACGTCAAAGAAAAAGCCAAGCCTACGCGTCAGCTCGAGATTGATCTTTCGTACCGCGCAGATGGCCGCCCGGCAATTTCGGGAGCCAAACGCCTCTCCAAACCCAGTCGCCGGATGTATATAGGTATGCGCGAGATCCGTCCGGTGCGGCGTGGCTACGGGTTGCTTGTCCTTTCGACGCCGGCGGGTATTCTCTCGGGCAAGGAAGCGCGAGAGAAAAAGGTGGGCGGAGAAGCACTGTTCGAGGTCTGGTAGATGCAAACCCAATATACGAATGCAGGCGAATGACGCGAATAAAAGTCATGAATCAAAAACCACTGCATTCCCATTCGTATCATTCGATTACATTCGTAACATTTGTATGAGTAGATTAGCCAAAAAACCGATAACGATTCCGCAAAAGACCGACGTGTCGGTGGCGAACGGCGTGCTCACGGTAAAAGGTCCCAAAGGTGAACTTTCGCGGCCGATGCACCGGCTCGTTGCCGTGGAATCCGTGCCGGAAGGCATGCAGGTTTCCTCGCACGGCAATTCTCTCGAAGGCCGCGCGCTTCTCGGAACGTACGCCTCGCACCTCAAGAACATGGTGGCCGGCGTCAACAACGGTTTCGTCAAGAAACTTCTCGTTGAGGGCGTCGGCTATCGTTGGGAGGTCGCGGGTTCGACGCTCAACCTCGCGCTTGGTTTTTCGCATCCGGTGAAAGTTCAGATTCCGCAGGGGCTTGAGGTCAAAACCGAGCGATCGACGCTTACCGTTTCCGGTATCGACAAGGAGGCCGTCGGCCAGTTTGCGGCCAATATCCGCGCGTTGAAGCCGCCGGAGCCGTACAAGGGCAAGGGCATCCGCTACGAGGGTGAGGTAATCCGCCGCAAGCAAGGGAAGAAAGCAGCATAATCAGTGGACAGTTTACAGAATAGGAATCACTTTTTACGGTAGATGGTCAACGGAAATCTTGAGTTATGAACAAAGCGCAAACAAAACGAGAAGGAAGAATTCGCCGGCACAACCGCCTCCGCACCAAGGTGTCGGGGACTAAAGCGCGCCCGCGGCTCTCCATCTACAAATCGAACCGCTACATCGAGGTGCAGCTTATCGACGACACGACTGGCACGACGCTTCTTGCCGGATCGACCAAAGAAGCGGCCGGCAAGAAAAAAGCCGAGTCTGCGCAGTGGTTGGGGCAGACGCTTGCTGAGCGCGCCAAGAGCAAGGGAATCACGACGGTCGTATTCGATCGTGGCGGATTTCGGTATGCTGGACGCATAGCAGGGCTGGCTGAGGCGGCGCGCGAAAATGGATTGCGATTTTAATATATGGAAAACAGCACGCAAACAATTGAATTAACGAACCCGCCGGCGCCCGAAACCGCGGCCGAATCACCGCGCACACCCCAGCGCGGTCGTCGCGGCGCGCCACGGCGCCGCGGTGCTCCTCGCCGGACCGAAGCCCGTCGCAGCGAATTCGATTCGCGCATGATTGCAATTCGGCGCGTGGCGCGCGTGGTCGCCGGCGGCCGCCGCTTTTCTTTCAGCGCGGCTATTATTATCGGCAATCGCAAAGGCAGGGTGGGTGTGGGACTCGGCAAGGCCGGCGATACCGCGCTTGCGATAGAGAAGGCCACGCGCGACGCCAAGAAAAATATGATAACGGTCAATCTCACCAAGAATTCTTCGATAGCGCACGACGTTTCCGCAAAATTTTGCGCATCGCGGGTGTTCCTCATGCCGGTCGCTGGCCGCGGACTGGTCGCGGGTTCGTCTGTGCGGCCGGTTCTCGAACTTGCAGGCATAACCAACACGCTCGCCAAGGTGCATTCGGGGTCGAAGAATGGTTTGAATAACGCACAGGCGGCTATAGAGGCATTAAAACAGCTTAAAGCTTAAAGCTGTGCTCGTAATATTTTATGCAACTCCACAATCTACAACGAAATACGCCTAACAAAACCGCCAAGCGCATCGGTCGCGGCGGCGCGCGCGGTAAGACGTCCGGCCGCGGCACCAAAGGCCAAAAAGCCCGCGCCGGCCATCGCATCCGCCCCAACGTACGCGAGGAGCTCAAAAAACTTCCGAAGCTGCGCGGCCGCGGCACGCACGCGCTTCGCTCACTTCAGCCCCGCGCTGCGGTCGTGAATCTCGCCGTGCTTGAGCGATATTTTTCGGTCGGCGAGCAGGTGACGCCCGAGGTTCTCGCCGAGCGCCGCGCGGTACGGTCGGGGCGCCGCAGCATCAAAATCCTTGGCGGCGGAGAACTCACCAAGAAACTTACCGTATCCGGATGCGCCGTCTCCGCTTCGGCCAAGAACAAAATCGAGGCAGCAGGTGGAAGCGTTGCCTAGAAATTTTCAAGTATCAATTTTCAAAAAATTTTCAGATCTCAATGTTCAATGAATGCAACCAGGGGCAGAGTTTGAAAATGGATAATTGAAATTTGATTGAAAATTGTAAATTGGTAATTGAAAATTTTTATGAATTCTTTTGCCTCAAAAATTGCGCTCATGCTTACCGACGCCGGGCTGCGCAACCGGCTGCTGTTTCTCATCGGTATCTTGTTTGTTTTCCGCGTGCTTGCGGCGATTCCAGTGCCGGGCGTCAACTCCACGGAGCTCGCGCAGTTTTTTCAGAATAGCCAATTTCTCGGCCTCCTTAATCTGTTTTCCGGCGGCGGCCTTTCTTCACTCTCGGTCGTGCTTCTTGGGGTCGGGCCGTACATTACCGCGTCCATCGTCATGCAGCTTTTGACCTTCGTCTCGCCGAAGCTCAAAGAGTTGTATCAAGAAGAGGGCGAAGCGGGCCGGCAGAAATTTTCGCAGTACGCGCGGCTTCTCACGCTTCCGGTGGCGCTCATTCAGGGAGCCGGGTTTTTGTTTTTGCTCGAGCGCGAGGCAATTGTTCCGCAACTCACCATACTTTCCTTTTCGGCAGGGTTGCTCGTTGTGGTTGCGGGTTCCATGTTCCTCATGTGGCTCGGCGAGCTTATATCTGAGTTCGGGCTCGGCAACGGCGTTTCGGTTATCATTTTTGCCGGCATCGTGGCCAGGCTCCCACAGGATGCCTCCCAGGCGCTCTTTGCGTTCGATCCCTCGCAGCTGCCGGCGTACATCGGGCTTCTCGTCGCCGCGCTCGCGATAGTCGCTGCGGTGGTGTTCGTCACCGAAGCCGAACGACCGGTGCCCGTGACCTACGCCAAGCGCGTGCGCGGTATGAAAGTGTATGGCGGCACGTCGACGTACCTGCCGCTTCGGCTCAATCAGGCCGGCGTCATCCCGATAATCTTCGCGTTGTCGCTGCTTCTTTTGCCGCAGATGGCGGCGAATTTTCTCGCCGGACTCTCGGCGCATCCGCACGTGGTGGCCGTGGCGCAGGCGGTGCAGGCGTTCCTCGCGAACCTTACCTTCTACGGCATCTGCTACTTCATCCTCGTGTTTCTCTTCACGTATTTCTATACCGCGGTAACGTTTGATCCGGTGCAAATCGCCGAAAATCTCCAGCGCAACGGCGCGTTCATTCCGGGTGTCAGGCCCGGCCGCGCCACCGAGGAATATTTGGGCCGGCTCATTACGCGCATTACGTTTGTGGGCGCGCTGTTCCTTGCGATTGTGGCTGTGCTCCCGATAGCCGTACAAGGTTTGACCGGCATCCAAACGCTCACCATTGGCGGCACCGCGCTCCTCATCGTCGTGTCGGTCGTGCTCGACCTGGCGCAGCGCGTGGACGCGCAAATCGCGATACGCGAATATTAGGTATGCAAGGCAAGCTCATCCTGGTAGTGGGGCCGACCGGCAGCGGGAAGTCCGGCCTGCTTTCGTATTTGCATGAGCGGAATCCCGAGTTCGTGTTTCCCGTCTCGTGCACCACGCGCGCGCCGCGTCCGGGCGAACAGGAAGGAGAAAAATATTTTTTCATCAGCAAAGAAGCGTTCGAGCAAAAAGAGGCGTTCGGAGAATTTCTCGAATGGGCGGCATACGGCGGCAATTATTACGGCACGCTCCGGTCGCAGATTTTGCCGGCGCTCGAGTCGGGCAAGACCGTTGTGCGCGAAGTGGAGGTGCAGGGCGCGCGACAAATTGAGCGGCTCATTCCGCTTCAAAGTTTGCGCATCATTTTTATAGATGCTGGCTCATGGGAGAATTTAGAGCGCCGCATCACTGCGCGGGCTCCTATGAGCGAGGTCGAACTCCTAGCTCGTCGCAAGCGCTATGAGGATGAAATCGGGTTTAAAAGCCAGGCAACGTGCGTGGTAAAAAATCTCGACGGTCATTTTGATGAAGCAAAGGAAGCGTTCGTGCGCACAGTGGAAGAATTATCCCGTTGACGGTACAATATAATCGTGGAACCGCAGACCACCATTTTTTTGGGGCCGCAGGGAAGCGGCAAGGGGACCCAAGTCGGGCTGTTTAAAAAATTTCTTCAGGATAGGGATTCCACCCGCCGTATCGTTCATATGGAAATGGGAGCGGCGCTTCGGGCGTTTGCTGCTGGCGCGGGTGGCGGGTATACGCAGGATTTGGTGCGAACCTCGCTTGCGCGCGGCGAATTCCAGCCGGCCTTCATATCCTCATACCTTATGGCTAAAATTTTTATTGATGAGATGCGCGGCGATGAACATTTCATCGTCGACGGTTTTCCTCGTGAGCCGAAGCAGGCGGCGGTGTTCGATACCGCCATGGATTTCTACAAGCGTGATCCGCGCGTGATTCTCAATATCACCGTTCCCGAAGAGGAGTCGGTAACCCGGCTTCTTGCGCGCGGCCGCAACGACGATACCGAAGCCGGCATCCGCGAGCGATTGCGATGGAATCGCGAGCAGGTGGATCCCATGATCGACGCCTACCGCAGTCATCCGGCGTATATGGTAGCCGATATCGATGGCATGGGAAGCGTAGATGAAGTTCACCGGCGGATTTTGACTGCGCTCAAGTTTAATTAATTTTCTAAGTATCAATTTTCAATCAACGCGAGCCGAAGAGAGTTTGAACATTGATACTTGAACATTTTTGTCATGATCATTTCCGACGAAACCACTAAACGGAATTTTCGCCAGTCGGGCCTCATTCTTGGGCGTGCGCTCAAGGAATTGTGCGCAATGGCCAAAGA
>JBOHOA010000098.1:0-6793 GCA_050730975.1 Minisyncoccia bacterium | reverse complement strand
GGCCACCAGCGCGTTAAGATCGCAGTAGACGGGACAAGCTTGCTTCTCTCGGTGCGCGGTAACATGTCGCATCAGGAGATATGGATTTACACGACCGATCCGGAAAAAGCCAGGCGGCATATCTTTCGCAAGGCCCACGATGCGGGAATGGAAGTCCAATTCCGCGAGAACCAGCGCTAGGGGGGATACGTTGAGACAGTTGTCAGCAGACGAAAAGGCACTCATCCAAGAGATCCGCGAGTCAACCGCCGACTTAGCTGCTTGCGAGACCGAGTGCGTGCCCACCGGCAGCCGCACGCGCTTCTACACCATGGACAGAAAGGAGGAAGACGTCGTTCGAGCTTTGGCAGCCGCTCGGGATATCGAGTTGCCCTGCTAGGGGAGGACGGCTCGTGACGCCTTATGAATTTCGCTCCCGCTGCTGGCACCGCGACTGCCATACCAGCCATACCCGAGAAGCCCGCATCAACGCCGGAGTTCGACACTCGCTGCAGAAACACGAAAAAGCCAAGCAGCGCAATGAGTGCCTTAGGCAGAAGCGGTTGAAACTCTCTCGCCTATACCAGCGGGGCGAGCAGGTCGTGACTCCTGACGGCATCGGCACCTTCGCAGATGTGGACGACGTCACCGGAGGTGCCATTATCGTTTTCAATAGGCGCAGGCGCAGTTACAATCCAGAAGTCCTGCCGAAGCGACGAGAATAGCCGCACTATCCCGCAAGGTGCAACCTTGCGGGTCTTTTTCTTCAGCGTACTATGAAGTCTAGATGAAATCTTATTAAGGGAGGCGGAAATGAGCACGATGTTCAAACGTCCTCTGAAACAAAGACGCACAGATTTTTCATTCAGGAGCGGCGTAAACGATCACGCGGCCATTGGGGAGATCTACCGCAATCGATTCGGCGGCAATCCCTTTGGTATTAAGCCGAACTGGGAAGCTCAAACCCCATGGCAATGTGCGGTCCAAGGTTGCACTCGCGTAGTTGACCTCGTCACCAACACCGCTACCGGAATCTGCCTCGGTCATTGCCTCAAGTAGGACCCTCGTCCATCCGACCTCTGATCCCGCTGCATATGCGACGGGATTTCTTTTACCATCTCTTTACGAGGTAGCAATGCTTTAGGCCTTGCAAGCGATGCCGAGACCACTTCGCAGAAAATCCTGGAGATTATAGAAACCTAGCGCTCGAGTCGCGTCTTTTTTGTAGGCTAAACGGAAGCTAAACCGTCAAGCAGGCTTTGCCGAGCGCGGTTCCAGCTTGAGACGGGCCAGCCAAGTGGAGCCAGCACGAGGCGCATATGGGTCTCGTGCGCTCCAGACGCGTGCTTAGCAAATCCAACCATCTCGACACAAGGAGCTCAAATTAAAAGGACGGTCTTACTGACCGTCCTAATGTATTACGCTCCGCATCGCCGCGCACGCATGCGGTAGTGTGCGAATGCGTTACTCAGATCATCAGCCGTGAAGTCCGGCCAATACTTGTCGCTATAATACAGCTGCATGTGCTCCGTATGGAGCGGAAGGAACGAATCGGAACAGTGATAGTCGTTCTGCTCAATGCCAGTGCGAATGAGCAGATCTATATTCGGCAGATGGCTGTTCCAGCAACGCTGCCGGAGTACTTCAGGGGTAATGTCGATTATGCCGTCTCGCGCCGCGGCAGTAGCGGCATGCGCGAGTTCGGTGAGGCCGCCATACCCGAACAGCAGCGTAAGGCTGCGACTTAGGACATGCATTGTCCGATGTTCGGCTTCTCCGGCCAGGTCTTTAATTTCAGGATCGTCTGTGAATTGCCGCCAGATACCTCGAATATAGAAACGAGCCTCATCCGGCTTGTCGATTCGATACTCCAATTCTTGCTTCAGGAGCGAGAAGAGATAGCATACTTCTTCTAGCGGCCGCTTCTTCAGGTTTGATTCCGATCCCGCCCAGAGAACGATATGCTTGGTACCAAGGTCAAAGGCCCTTGGGATGACGCGCCGGCAATTCTTGAGGCCTTGTTCATGTCCCAGCCGCTTCCAAAGGGAGCGGTATAGGGCCCAGCGGCGGTTGCCGTCGGGAATGATGGCGAGGCATCGGGGTGCGGACATGCGATCCTCCGTACATTAGACTTCTCTTAGGTAGAACGTATAGGTATGCTTAAGGTTACAAAAGCAAATACCTTTTCGTAGGTTTGGAACAGATATGAGTCTAGGTGTACGATAGCCGTCATTTTCAGCATAAGCGCGGTACTCGCTTTTCGATTTCCTGCCGGGAGAGAGGAGACCTATTGCATCGTAGTGGTGTAATGCGCGTATGCTCACGCCTGCTATTTTCGCGAGTTGATTGGCTGGGTAGTTCATACTTTGAGTGTGCCGTAACGTCGATCTCACTGCGGAGCTATAGCATAGACTATTACGCTACATAAGGATCAAGGGCAAAATATATGATCTTTCGCCTGAAAATACACAAAAAGTTGTAACATTTGTAACAAAACAGCCCGGCCGAGACACTTACATTTGGTAAACAAAAGTCGCCAAAGAACCCTTACGGTGGCCCACGATGTAGTTCCTGACCGAGGTAGGCATAAAATCAGCTTGCATGGGAACCGCGAAAAACCTTCTATTTAGCAGGACTGCGCAGAATACCACTGTGGGGATTTTTCTCGTCGCCTTATGTGAAGATGTAGTGACAATCGAACAACGGGCGTGCAAAGTTCGAACCCCTTCGCGGTTGGAAAACGAATGGGTTCGAACCGTGTTAATAAACGCCCACAAATAAGGCTTTCGGGTCTGTCCGATACAAAAGTCTTCGGGCGGAGGGGGTGAGATTCGAACTCACGGTACCTTTCGGCACGCCGGTTTTCAAGACCGGTGCTTTAGACCACTCAGCCACCCCTCCTCACAGCTTCTAGCTGATAGCTTGTAGCTTATAGTCTCGCTTTCAGAACGCAAGCATTGTGCCCGCAAGCTATACGCTTTAAGCTACAAGCATGTCATATATCGGAGTAGATTACGGCACGGTGCGCGTTGGGATTGCGGTTTCGGATGAGGGTGAAGCGATGGCGTTTCCGGCGGAGGTGGTGGCGCAGAAAGACGCACTCCTGCGCATCGAGCGCCTGGCGCGCGAGCGGGAAGCACGCGGCATCGTCATTGGTGAATCGAAAGATTTCAATAACAAAGACAATCCCGTGATGGCGGATATACAAAAGTTCGCTGCGGAGCTGAAAGAGAAGACCGGCGCGGAAATTTTTTTCGAACCCGAATTTTTGACGAGCGCCGCGGCCAAGAGCGCGGGCGCTTCCGAAAAAATGCTCGACGCTTCGGCTGCGGCGATTATTCTTCAGAGTTTTCTCGATAAGCGGAAGGGAGATGGAAAAATCCTCCAAAGACCGACCTTAGCTCAGGGCTCTGAAGGACGGACCTCGGAGGATGCGAGTTCCCGGGGAGTCGCCTCTGAAAATTCCGCGCAAGAAACGATTTCCATTGATGATTTCCACAAGCTCGAGATTCGCGTCGGCAAAATCGTGTCCGCGGAAAAGCTCGCCAACGCGGACAAACTTTTGCGGCTCGAGGTTTCCTTTGGCCGAGATGTGCGGCAAATCATTTCCGGCATCGCGATATATTTTCCGGATCCGGAAGCGCTGGTCGGCCGCACGGTCGCGTTCGCGTACAATCTGGCGCCGCGCACTATTCGCGGATTCGAAAGCCAGGGAATGATTCTCGCCGCCACCGACGAGGAGGCAAACTTCTCGCTCCTTGAGGCGCAAGGAATCAAACCGGGAGCCAAAGTAAAATAAAGGATATTACCCCAGAGCAAAGCTCTGGCCTCACAAGGACTCGCTACGCTCACCTTGTTAGGCCGCCGCATACGCGGCGAGGTATCCTGTATTTGCGTCGCTCGCTCGGAAAAGAAAATAGCTCATTTTCTTTTCTTGTCGCTAGCTAGCAAATAATTCTGAAGTTTGTGTTCGGAAAATAAAATTGAACATTTTTCGGAGTATACTATTCACGATGGCCTCGTTGTTCTCAAAATTTTTTCCCATGCCGCGTGCGCTCGCCATGCACGGCGGTGGTCTCGAAATATCAGACCGTTCCATAAAATATTTGCTTCTCAAAGGCCGTGCCGGCGGCCGGCGCAATATCATCTCATTCGGTGAAGTGCCGCTCCCGCAAGGCGCAGTTGAAGGCGGCACCATTGTCGACCGCGACGCGCTCACCGCAGCGCTTGCAAGCGTCCGGAAACAATGCGGATTTTCGCTGTGCTTCTGTTCGCTTCCCGAAGGACGCGGCTATCTTTTCAGCACGACGCTGCCGCGGCCGAAACGTAACGATTTGCTCGGCGCGTTGGCGCTTGCGCTTCCGGAGAACGTGCCGCTCTCGCCGGCCGAAGCCGTTTTCGATTGCCGCGTTATTCCCGAAGAAAGCAACGACGAGACGCTCGCCGTTGCCGTCGCGGCGTTTTCGGAGGATCTCGCGTCCGCGTACGCCGGCGTGCTCATGGACGCCGGCTTTCTGCCGCTCTCTTTTGAACTCGAACCGCAGGCCGCGGCGCGCGCAGTAGTGCCGTCCGGCATCACCGACGGAGCGGTCATCATCATTGATTTTGGCGAAACCAAAACCATGTTGTGCATCGTCGAAAACGGCGCCGCACGATTTACGACTTCGATAGAAGGAAGCGCCGCGCTCGACGAGACGCTTGCCAAGGGAGGCGCCGATGGCCGCGAGATTCTGCGGCTCAAAACCGACGTCGGGCTCGCCAACAAATCATGGTCCGGAAGCGAGGTGTTCGTGTCCATGGCCGAACGGCTTGCCGGAGAAATTAAGCGCCTGAGCGGTTATTGGAATGCGCGAAAAGGATTGCAAGGCGGTTCCGCGCCGGGAAGTACCATTGAAGGAGTCCTTTTATACGGCGGTAATGCCAACCTCAAAGGGTTGCCCGAATACCTCGCGCGCGCAATCAGCCTGCCGGTGCGCGTTGCCAATATCTGGAGTCCGCTTCCGAACGCGTCGCGCACCGTGCATCCTATTCCGCGCGATCAGTCGATGCGATTTTGCGTCGTCGCCGGCCTCGCCATGCGCACGTTCACGCCGCTTCTGTCGTCGGGAATTAATCTCTTGCCCGAACCGGCACGCCGTGAAGCGCGTCGCGAGTACCTGCGTCGCGTCATCTCGGTTTCGGCGTTCATGGCCGCCGCCGTATGCGCCGCCGGTGCCGCGCTCATGCTTCCCATTAGTTATGGTCTCAAAGAAGACCGCGCCTCGGTGCTCCTCTCGCAGACACAAATAAACGCCGAGCTAGCCGACCCGTCTGCGGCGAGCACGACGGCCGCGGTTCGGCAGGCGAGTACGATGCTTGACGCGGCCAACAAAGACACTGCTTTGCCCCGGCCGTCGGCCGTGTTGCAGCTCATGTTGTTCGCGCGGCCGGCCGGCGTTAGTGTTCGAGAAATCACGTTTACTGCCGGGCAGCCTATTTCGCTTACGATTAACGGACTCGCCGCAACGCGCGATGATTTGCTCGCATTCAAGTCGGCGCTGCTTGCCGTACCCGGTGTCAAGAACGCCGACTTTCCGCCGGCCGACCTGGCCGCATCGAGCACGGTATCATTCTCAATGAAGGTTATGTACGCGCCTCCGCCACAAACCGCCGTTGTGCCGCTGCCAAAAGAAACCACTACCCTGAAGACGGCGAGCTCAACCGCTTCGAACACGCCGGCGGCGCCGAAACCTAAACCCGCAGCATCTTCAACATCGTCAACCACGAAGCCATGAAACCTCTCGCTAAATCAGGTTCAATAATTGCGGATTGCATCGCGCTCGCGGCGTTCCTACTTGCCGCTGCCATATTCGCCTGGAGCGCATCGGCCACGCTTGGCTTGCGCGCGCAAATTGCCGCGGCGGCGGTGAGCGCGCAGAGTGCCGCCGATAAAGCGGCGTCTCTCGGACTTCAGGAACAATTTGTCTCCGAAACCACCGGCGCGCGCGCTGATCTCGAGAGCCTTGCCATCCCAAACGGCGGGGATGCCGGCTTTATTTCCGAAGTTGAGTCGCTCGGTACCGCGGCGGGCGTGAATGCTACCATATCCGGCGTGTCGGCCGTGGCGCCGGTTGGGTCGGTGAATCCCGGGAGCCTCACCTTCACGGCGAGCGTTACGGGCAGCTACGCGGGATGCCTGCGTTTTTTGCAGCTCGTCGAAACCGAGCACGTGGCGCTCTCGTTGCCGTCGGTCTCGTTTGCATACGATTCGGGCAGTGGTGAGTGGTCCGGAACCATGACCATAGACGCACTCTCGTTTGATTCGCCATAAATGCAATCGACGCTTATGAA
Source organism: Minisyncoccia bacterium (assembly GCA_050730975.1). GTDB lineage: Bacteria > Patescibacteriota > Minisyncoccia > Phycocordibacterales > SBAW01 > JAKALC01. Next base: position 484 of record JBOHOA010000098.1, on the reverse strand, counting down.
TTTCAAAAATCTAGAGCTGCAATCGCTATCGCATCTGCTCGCGCGCAGTTCGCCGTCTTTTTCGACCGCAAAGCCGCCGATCGCGGTACCGGTGCGCAACTGGCACCTCATTCTGCTTGTTGCCGCGCTCGCGCTCGCCGTGGTCGTGGCTGCCGCCAGCACCTTTTACTGGCTCGAGCTCTACAGTAATGCGCCTGCGACCGTAGGCGCTACTTCGCCGCAGACCATCGACATTTCAGAATCCGCGCTCAACACAACTCTCGCGCATTACCAAATGCTCGACGCCGAGCATGCCGATCTGCTTAAAAGCGGCAGCGCAGTTGCCGACCCGGCTTCCACGCAGTAAGGTTTTAATGCGCCTCCGTAGTTCAATGGATAGAACCGCGGTCTTCTAAGCCGTTAATGCACGTTCGAATCGTGCCGGAGGCAAGGCACCCTTAGCTCAGTTGGTAGAGCAACTCTTTTACACCGAGAAGGTCCCAGG
>JBOHOA010000097.1:0-1727 GCA_050730975.1 Minisyncoccia bacterium | reverse complement strand
GCGGACGCGTGCGCACCATCGAGGAAATCAGCGTCGTCTTCCAGGCCGAAAGCCTGGCCACGCACGGCAATCCAGCGGTGCCGCAGGCGGGTCCCGCGAACCTGTTTTACGGCAAAGTTGACCGCGCCGGACGCCCTCAGGCGGCCTCCGGATTGGGACAGGCGGTGGTGGTGTTGCCCTGGTACGGATTGGGGCGGCTGCTGGGACTTTTGCCGGGCGTTCCCCCGGGGACGCGCGATATCGTGGTGGACGCGGCGGTGACGGCCAGCAGCGCTACATTTTCCGCGCTGGCCGCCGCTCTGGCCCTGCTGATCTTTTTGCGCTTGGGCCTGGCCGCTCGCCCGGCCGTTGCAGCAGCTTTGCTGCTGGCGCTGGCCACGCCCCTGTTTTCCTATTCGGCGTGGCTTTTCTCCGAACCGTTGGCCGCCGCCCTATTTCTGGGTGCCGCGCTGTTTCTGTTTACCGGCGACGCCAATGCCGCCATCCCTGCGCGGGATGCCTATCGCGCCGGGCTGCTGCTGGGTGTGGCGATCTGGATTCGGCCGGCGCATGCCGTGGCCGCCACCGTGTTTTTCGTGGCGCTGGTGGCGCGGAACGTTGCCATTCGGAGCCGCGGCGGCAAGCCCAACCGTTCGGCCTTCGTGCTGGCGGCCGTGGTGCTGTTGTTCTTTGTGGCCTTCCTGATCCGCAATAAGATTTTGTTTGGTAGCCCGCTCGACTTCGGCTATCCGGCGGCTGCGGGGGGCATCAAGCCGCCGAATAGCTTCGACACGCCGCTTCTGCGGGGACTGTTCGGTTTCCTGATTTCACCCGGCAAATCGATTTTTATCTTTGCGCCGCCGATTCTTCTGGCCTTGGCGGGGATTCGCCGGTTGGCGCAGCGCGACCTGGGCTTGGCCATCGTCGCCGTGCTGACACCGGTGGCATATCTTTTTTACTTCGCCCGCTACGCGCAGTGGGAGGGCGGCTATTGCTTCGGACCGCGCTATCTGGTGGCGCCGCTGGCTTTGTTGTGCCTGGGCCTAGGGCCGGTCTTCGCCGCGGTCAGCGCCCCGGCGGGGGCTTGGGCGCGGCGCGCCGCCTGGGTTCTGTTTTTCGCCGGCTTTGCCGTGCAGATTATCGGAATGTCCACCAGCTTTGTCGAAGACGAGATCACCGGCGCCTATTACAACCAGCAGGGCCGCTACCGCATGAGTTACGACCCGCTGGTCAGCCAGACTCGCCTGCTGTTGCGCTATATCGAGACCCCGACGGTCGCCCCGATAGGCCGCGGCTTCGACCGCTGGGTGATTTTTCTGCTAAAAGTGGGTATCTCTCGCGGGCTGGTCATGATTTTCTGGGGTCTGGAATGGGCCGGCGCCATTTTCTTTACCTGGAAATTGGAAGGACTACTCGCCAAACCTCCTCCGCCCGATATGGCCCTCGCGTAGCGTCGCTTCGCGCGGCTTTTTGCCGGGCAAAAGGCGAATTCGGCGCGGGCCGCAGGCGCAGCCTGTGCTATAGTGGCCCTTCCGCCCCATGACTTTTCTCGATCAAATCCAGAAAGATCTTACCGACGCCATGAAAGCCAAGGACGAACTGCGTTTGAGCGTCCTGCGTATGATGAAAACGGCCCTGAAGAACAAGGAAATCGAGAAGATCAGGCCGCTGGACGACGCCGAATCGCAGCAGATCCTGCAAACCCTCATCAAGCAGCGCAAGGACTCCGCCGAGCAGTTCGCCAAAGG
>JBOHOA010000096.1:0-9180 GCA_050730975.1 Minisyncoccia bacterium | reverse complement strand
ATGACAACCTGCGTATAAATCGGCACCGCTTCGCCGGCTTCGGTGATGATGGGCGTAATTTTTGGAATAACGACCGTAAGCATGACGGTCATGACAACGACGAACGTGATGAGGACAAAGATGGGGTAAATAAGGGCGTTTCTAGTCTTGCTCGTGAGCTCATAGGTGCGGTCGAGATAGTCGGCCAAAAAAAGGAAGGTTTGGTCGAGCTTTCCAGACTCCTCGCCCGCGCGGATCATGTTGATATAAAAGTTCGAAAACACCTTGGAGTGCTTGCCGAGCGCCTCCGAAAGCGATGAACCGTTTTGAAGGTCGGTGGCGATAGTGGAGAGAATGTCCCGAAGCGCCGGCCGCGCTGCCTGGCTCCCGAGAAGCTGAAAAATCCGCAACGCGGATACCTGTGCCTCAAAGAGCGTCGCTATTTGGCGCGAAAGAAAGACGATATCTTTTCGTGGCACGCCGCTAAAAAACCTAAACTGCGCGCTCATCAGCCGGTCGAGGCCTTTTTTCTCGCCGCCCGAGAGCGCGGTAATGGTAAGCCCGCGGCGCTGCAAAGCTCCTATCGCGGCGTCCCGCGAGATGGCGTCTATCTGGCCGCCGATAGGCTTGCCGGTCTGATCAATGGCTTCGTACTTAAAAATCATACGATTAAAGATTCACGAATCATGATCCACGAACAATCCAAACCACTCGGCATATAATTCCTGATTCTTGAATCATGCTTCATGTATCTCCCTTAAAAGGCTACAGCAGCCTTTCAAGTGTTTTCGGATTCCACGAATGCTGGTAGGCGGTTTCGACCGTTATCTCGCCCGCCTGCACCATGGCGGCGAGCGAGCGGTTCATGTCTATCATGCCCTGTTCGGAGCCGGTCTCAATCATGGTTTGGATCTCGTGCGTACGCTTTTCGCGAATGAGGTTCGCGATCGCGTTCGTGTTGAGGAGAAGCTCGCAGGCTGGAATAAGGCCGCCCGAGATGCGCGGCACCAGACGCTGGGAAAATATGCCGACGAGCGAAGCCGAGAGTTGGAGCCGGATCTGATCCTGCTGGTTGGCGGGAAAAGTGTCGATTATGCGATCAATCGTCTGCGCCGCGGAATTGGTGTGCAAGGTCGAGAACACCAGATGGCCGGTTTCGGCGGCGGTAACGGCGGTTGCGATGGTCTCGGGCGTACGCATCTCGCCGATCATTAAGACATCGATGTCTTGCCGAAAAACGTTCGCCATAGCGGTCTCGAAATCGTTCGTATCGATGCGCACTTCGCGCTGATCGATGTAGGATTGTTTGTTCTCAAAAAGATACTCTATCGGGTCTTCTATGGTAACGATATGCTCGCTGCGGGTTTGATTTATTTTCTCAAGGAGTGCGGCCAGCGTCGTGGTCTTGCCCTGCCCCACCGGCCCCACCACAAGAAAAAATCCCTGTTCGTGTGCGGCAAAATCCTCAACAATGGGCGGCAAGTTGAGCTCGGCAATGTTACGTATCTCGCGCGGGATAAAGCGCAAGGCCACGCCGATGTGGCCGCGTTCGAAATATGCGTTGCCGCGAAAGCGCGCGTTTTCGCTCGCGCTCCAAGAAAAATCGTGCTCCTTCTTCTCGAGAAACCGCGCCACATCCGCTTCCGAGAGCATGGCGGCAAGGATGCCGCGTATGGCCGCGGTGTCGAGTTTCTCTTCGGACAGAAGCGGGGTCAGCCGGCCGGATACGCGAATGACGGGCTGAACGCCCTCGACCAAGTGCAGGTCGGAGGCACCCTGCGATACGCCTTGCTCGACCCACGCCAATAATTTTTTGCCGTGCTCCATGCCGCTATTAAACCATGAAAATTACAACCAACTTCGAGAAGGTGTGGAAACATATGATACGTTCCAAACTCCAAGATTCAAAAATCAAACAAACTTCAAATTATGAACCGGTAAAATCCAAAAACGTTTTGAGGACTACCTGGAGCTTATTTGAGATTTGAGGGTTGAATTTTGAATTTTTATATTGAGTGGCTCGCAGCTAGTAGCTCGCTGCTCTTGGAGCGGCTAGCGGTTAGAAGCTAATTCAACGACTTTGTCGACGATTTCCGAAGGCGTCGAGTTGGCTTTGGTGATGTGGCCGACTGCGCCGAGATCGGTGACGCGACGCATTTCTTCGCTGCTCGACTGGTTGGAAAGCGCCACCTTTACGACGTCTTGCGCAAGGTTCTCTTTTTTGAGCGTCTCCAAAAAGCCGCATCCGTCGATGCCGGGCATAACGATGTCAAACGTAATTATTGCGGGCTTGAGCCCCGCGCGTAGCTTCCCAAGCGCTTCCTCGGCCGTGCCGGCCGTCTCGACATGTGCACCGCGCGCCTCGAATTTTTTGACGTACATGCTGCGCAAAAATTGATCATCATCGACAAGAAGCACCACAGCGCCGGAAATATCGAAATTACTCATGGAGGCAGTATAGCAAATGAGCGGACCCCTTTCAGCTTGCCATTATTTTGAAATGAGCTCCAGACAATTTCACTCGGTTTTTGCGGTCGGCGTGACATCATTTTCGGGTACTTCAAACTCGCCGCCGAGCGTGTTGACCTCTTCAAGCGGTACCCGGCCCTCGGCGCATTTGATGATGGCGTCTTCTTTCATAGTAAGCATGCCGTCCTCGCGCACGAGCTTGAACAAATCATCCTCTGGTTTGCCCGCGAGGATAGAATTCTCAAGCGCGGGCGTCATGTTAAACGCTTCAGCGACCATGGTACGGCCCTTGGTACCGCCCGGACAATCGGGCGTACCTTTGATACGGTAGAGTTCCTTAATCTGCGGAATCTCGCTGCGGAAATTCGCTGGCACGTCCGCAAATTCGGCGTCAATCATTTCTTTTAGACTTCCCTCAACCGGTACCTTCTCGCCCGACCCGGGACACAGCGTTTTGATGAGCCGCTGCGCCATGCCGAGAATGAGGGTAGGCGGAATAAGATAAGGATCGACATCCATGTCGCGCAAGCGCGGCACGATGCCTATCGCGTTGTTGGTGTGAATGGTCGAGAGCACGAGGTGGCCGGTGAGCGCCGCCTGCACCGCCAAATCGGCGGTCTCTTTATCGCGGATTTCTCCAACCATGATCACGTTTGGATCTTGGCGAAGCGTAGTCCTGAGACCGTTGGCAAACGTGTAGCCTATTTCGGGGTGCACCTGCGACTGATTGACGCCGGGAATCGTGTACTCGACCGGATCCTCGAGCGAGAGTACGTTGCGATGTTCGGTGTCTATTTCATTGAGAAGCGCATACAACGTGGTCGATTTTCCCGAGCCCGTGGGACCCGAGATGAGAATGAGGCCGTAGGGCTTGCGAATAGCGGCTTTAATGAGTGCGAGATTCCGCGGCGAAAATCCGAGCGTGCCGAGACGCCAATTGGACGCCTGCATACCGAGGAGCCGCATCACGACCTTCTCGCCGTAGTACGTCGGAAACGTCGAGACGCGAAAGTCTATTTTCTCGCCGTCGACTCGCGCGGTAAACCGTCCGTCCTGGGGTTTGCGCTTTTCGTCGAGCCGCATATTAGAGAGGACTTTGACGCGCGAGACAACACTCACGTGCACGTTTGGCGGCAGCTTGAGGTTGGTCTGAAGTACGCCATCCACGCGAAACCTGACGCGCGTGTGGTCGGCCAACGGCTCGATATGAATATCGGAAGCGCCCTGTTCGGCGGCCTGCTTCACAATGTTCGTGACGATTTTGGTTATCGGCGCATCTTCCTTTTCGACTTCTTTGGCCTCAAGGTCGGCGTTGCGCTTGGCTTCGGCAGCGGTGCCGCTCGGCTTGTTCGGCTCGGTTTCAAGCTCAGTGAGCGCCGTCCCAACCTCGCCCTCAAATCCTTTGTATTGATCAAGAAGACGCCTAAAATCGCCGTACGTAACGATAAAAAGTTTGTACGGTAATCCGGCTTTTGATGCAATAAAATTCAGCGCGTCGCGCGCCTCGAGATTATCCGGATCGACAACGCCGACGCTAAGCGTGCCATCCTCGACTTCAAGCGGCACGATGCCGTAATACCGGGCGCTTTCTTCAGGAATGTAGCGTAAAATTTCAAACGAAGGATGCAGATCGCCGACAAGCCGCGCCGGCATCTGGTAAAAGTCACTTTCTGCTTTTAGAAGATCTTCCTGCCCGATGCCGTGCTTGCCAAGAGCAGTTTCTATCTTCTCTTGCGGCGCTCCGGCGCCGCCCGCGTCGCGAATTACCTCCGCAATTGCGGACGGCTCGATGCGATTCTGATTTTGAAGCAGTGAAAGAATATCCATTACAGGTAAACCGATTTATGGAAGCGAATGAGGTGAGGGTAAATAGATAATGTTACGAATGCGTATGTTCGAATAATCGGGTTACTTGCTGCTCCCGAACGACGACGGCGATACGCCCGCGCTGCCACCCTCAGGTACGCCGACGCCGGCAATAGGCGCGAACGGGTCCGGCCGTCCGTACGGCTCCGGCGGAATGGCAACTCCGTAATCTATGAGACTCACAAACAGCGGATCGCTGAAAATAGCCGGGTTGAGCGTAACCTGCTTTAAATTATTGAGCTCCGAGAGAAGCTGCGCGCCGGACGTGGTTGATGTGGCGCTTGAGCTCGTAAGCGGAGGGCCGCCGCCGCTCGCGAAATATTTTTGATACGCCACGACCGCCACGACGCAGACGATAAGAACAAGGATGGTGGTGAGGTTGCTGCGGATGAAATTCATAAGCTATTGCTATTTAAGCCAGTAGGTCGTAACGGTCAATTGATAGGTGTCGTCTCCGGTTGAGCCGGTGGTAAATGAAATGTGAGAGACATCTATGAGGCGTAAGCTGCGCTCGAGCGCCTCAAGGAACGCGGTGAATTCGTCGTACGACGCCTGCACCGTAAATCCGATCGTCACCTGCCCTACCGGTCCGGCGTTCGACCCTATCGAGGAGGCACTCCCAGCACTGCTGTTACCCGTGCCGCCGAGCGAGATTCCTTCGACCTGCAGATTGTAACGCGCCGCTATATCGTTTATGTCGATGATGAGACGAATATTGTCGACATTAGACGGCAACAAAAGCATGAGCTTGTTTTGGTCGTCCTCTGGAATGGCGTTGCGTTCACTCAGCAACTGGTCGCGCGCACCGCGAAGCTGCTCGGACTGGTCGAGGGTAGTCGTGTACTGCGCAAGGCTGGCCGCGTAGACCTTGTCTTTCTGATACTGCCCGTTCGTATAAACGACGAACAGCGCGCCGCCGAGAATTATGAGAAAGAGTGGAAAAAAGAATCGATTCATATGCGTTAGTTATTGCGATGCCCCGACTGCTCTATGGGTGCCGAGGTCGAAGTGTTGGACGTCGGAAACGCCACAGGAGTCGAAGATCCTGCCGGCGGTTGTCCGGATGTTGATTCGAGGTCGGCGAGCGCGTTTTGGTAGAGCAAGGCCGACGGGTTGACGTCTGCATTCACGTCGAAACTTACGATGCCTGACGTCGGATCAATATTGATATTCGAAAACGCGACATTGGAGAGCATTTGCGTGCTCGTGGTGGCGTCGAACTGATCGGACTGCAGGGCTACGCTTGCAAAATCGAGCGCGTTGCCGGTGAGTTTGAGAGACACGGTCCCGTCGGGATTTTCGCCATAACTGAATTGGGTGAAGCGAACGCTCGTAAGTGTGTTCTTCTGCAGAAAATCAAAGATCTCCGACGGCGCGACATGTTTCTGAAGCAGCGCATTTGCCTGCTCCAGGCGCGAATTGAGTGTAATGAGATCGTTGATGGACTGCGGATCGTACGCAGCCTCGGATTTTGCCAAACTGTTCGATTTAACCGATATCTCATTCTGCAGATATTGTCCGTAAACAAACGCGCCTATAGCCCCAACGATAGAAACGCCAAGAATAAAAACCGATACCAGCCATAAAATGCTCACCGACGTTCGCGACTCTCCCGCAGTATTGAGCGATTTTTTTGGAATGAACGATACCGGCTGTTGCGGCTGAAAATCCATCGCACGAATTATATCGTGAAAATTATGCTTGCATCGCCGTGTGCCGGAAAAAAGTGGATAGCGAGCGAGCGGCGAGCCGTTAGCGGCGAGCGGCGAGCCGCTCAAAAGCAAAGCCGGCTTGGGTTGAGTTTTTGGATTTTTGAGCTGCTCGCAGCTCCGAGCTAGCTGCTCGCGGCTCAGTGGATTTCCTGCAGCCGGCGCAGCGCGAGTCCGACAGCAACGGAAAACTCAGGCCCTATTTCCTTGAGAATTCCCTGGAGAAACGCGGGAGCCTCGGCTTTTCCAAACGGATCCGCGACACGGACTTCCACCTGAAGCTTGCTTTGGGCAAAGTCCTTGACCTGCTTCAGCGTCGCCCCGCCGCCGGTAAGCACGAGCGCCGAAACCGGCTCATTGATCCGTGCCTCGAACGACGCGAGCGTGTGGGAGATGTCCGCGAGCAGCGGCGAGAGCGTGAGCTCGAAAGAACGCCGCGCTTCGGCCGCATTTGGATCGATGGCGGTCGGAGGCATGAGCCCAGCCTTGCGCTTGCGCTCTTCGGCCGCGGCCACCGGAATATTGAGCGACCGCGCGAGGTTGAGGGTCAATTCCTGCGCGCCGCGGTTGATAATATGGCTCTCGCGCACAATACCGCGCTCGACAACGTAAAATTTGGTAGTGGCCGCGCCCATGTCAATTACGGCGACGGGCGCTATGCCGCGGTCGAGCGACGCACGCACCGAGGAGAACACTTCTATTTCGAAAAATGCCGCGGTGAGCCCGGCGCCCGAAGCAATACGACGAAACTTCTCGAGCGTCTCGTTGTGAATAGCGACGAAAAGTACCTCTATCTTGTCGTCTGGCGCGCTCGCGTTGCGACCGCCAGAAACGACCGACCAATCGAGTTTGACTTCCGAAATCGGGACGGGAATGTATTTTCGCGCCTCAAGCGGCACGGCCTCGTCGAGTTTCCCTTCCGCCGCGGCGGGTAATTTGATAACAGACACGAGGCTCGACGAATATGGCATCGATACTCCGGCATCTTTTGTGGTTACGTTGGCCTCGCGAACGACATCGCGAAGAGCTTCAAAAAGTTTTTCGGCCGGCAATTGCGTCGCGCGGCCAATCTCGACGCCGGCGTACGGCCCGAGTGCAATGGCGCCGTAGGTTTCGAGAATCGCGCGGCCTCGTTCGCGCCGCAGCTGTACCACCTTTATGGACGACGAGCCGATATCGACGCCGACGACGCTGCCATCTTGTTTGCCGAACAGGCCGGAGAGCGAAGAAATGTTCATAGAGATTAGCGGCGAGCTGCCAGCTACCAGCTGCGAGCCGTTAAGAACCAAGAATAGCTCAAAACGAAACCGCTCGGCTTTTGAGAGGCTCACCGCTAGAAGCTCGTTATAGTATATCGTATGATTCTCAAAAATTTCTTTTGGAATCTGAAGGAGTCGTCGCTTGACTTGATCGGACGGCCGCGTGTGACGGATACTCGCGCTCACGTCGGCCGAAGTACGTACAGCCGCCAAAAGGCTACATGCTCGTTATGATGCTCCCGGAATAGAGTGCTGCTCCCCTATCGCGACGAACAGGTCCGTGCCCTCGTGCTCGAGATGCAGTATCGTCGGAATGCATCGGCCCTTGCGCTCGGCGCGGAAATTATTGGCGAGGTGCTGCTTGCGCTGTCGATCGAGGTTATAGGCATACCGCTCCTTATTCCCGCGCTGATGCACGAGCACCATCAGCGCGAGCGCAGCTTCAACTAGGCCGAACTGTTGTGCTAAGCGGTACCGAAATACTGTCAAAAAAATCAAAATTGGACATTCACTAAGGACTCTTCAAGGTCCCATCTTGATTTTTTTGACAAGGCTCTGGAACTTGAATACGCGTCGCGCGCCCTCATGTGCATGCGCTCCGGCTTATAAACATGCAGGGCGCTATGCGCGTCAAAGAGCGAAAAGTGAGCGGGCGCAACTGCGTCGTTGTCGACAACGTCTCGACCACGGATGCCACACTCATGGAGTGCAAACGGGTGCTCAAGAAAATCGGCACGCAGCAGGCGCTCCTCCTGACTCTTGCCGTATAGCAATGTGCGTATTCCCCAGACCCACCTCGCGGCGGCTATTACTCTGAGCCGCGCGCACCATTCGATACCACGAACCTATTCTGAGAGCTTATCCTTTATTAGTTACATCCAACAATCCGCTGGCGATAAGCCGCGGCGTCGACGACACGTCATATACGAGTACTGTATACTCCCCTTCGGCCATACCGCCTTCATAAGGCGCGGTCCACGTGCCGTTTACCACATCAGCATAGTAGGTCGTCGCCGGAAAGACATTCTGAATCGCGCTCCAGCTGCGGCTACCGCTGTAGGTCGCCGGAATTACATCTACAAAAACATTCCGGCTTCCGTCTCCGTAGCTGTCCGTGCCGGCAATGGTAAACGACTGATTCGGCCGCTGAAGCAGACTCGAGCTCGTGATGCTTCCGCCACTCGCGCCATCGCTTATTACCGGTATATTGACCGAGCATACGGGAGTGAACGCGCTGGAACTATAGATGCTGCCCACGCCAAGCGTGGCCGTATCAGTATTCGGTTGAGTATCCCACAACTCGTACGGTTCGGCGGCAGGATTGGCGAGTATGATACCGGGACCGAAGCTTCGGCTGATATCGATAACCCCTGTGTTATTACTATTGTTCGCCGCGAACGGGTCGGCACCGTTCCATGTCCACGAGAGTTCATACTCTCCATTGACATATGGCTGAGAAGGACTGGCTGATATAGTGCACGACAGTGACGACGGGACAGACGACGCGACGAACGAAGGGGAGGCGGCGCTGAATGCTGTCCAAGTACCATTGACTTGAGCGGCGACAAAGGCCCAGTAGGCCTGGCCCGGCGTCAACGCCGGCGAAATCGACGTAGAACTAATGGGCCCGTAGTGGCAATCCCGGTTGCCGTCCGACGACAGCACCCCCATATCCGTCCATCCCGATGGGCATACGGCAGAAGCGAAGGTCTGAAGAGCAACTTCGTATCCGGTCGCGCCCGGCACGGAACTCCACGAGATCGAACAGGCCGAGCCGGATGTCGGGCAGGAAGCGATGGGGGGGACGGGCGTCGAATTGGCACCGGTGACGGTAAGTTCGCCTTGGGCAAGGAACGTCTGACTATTATACGTACCCGTGTAGACGAGGACGATATAGG
>JBOHOA010000095.1:0-10637 GCA_050730975.1 Minisyncoccia bacterium | reverse complement strand
CTTTTGCTCGCGCGCTGCCGCAGAGGACCGGCCTCTGTATTTACGAAGGTCGATCCTTGGTACGATGAGCGGGGTAATTTTGAAAACTGCTTTTGTGCCTCGCGCGAAAAAATTTTCGGATCGAGGTCGCCTGTGGCAGCGAGAATGAGCGTACCCGCGGAAGTGGTTTTCGCCTGATAGCGGCACAAATCGGCGGCGGTTATCGCCCGTAGCGCTGCGCGCGATTCTTCGATGGTCTCGGCAAAATTGAGGTGGCCCGTCGGGTAAAGCGCGCGGGCGAGCAGTATGCCCGCCTGCGTGCGCGGGTCTTCGGCGGCGAGCGTTAGCTGTGCGAGCGAGCGAGCCTTAAACGCGGCAAGCTCGCGCGCCGGGAACGCGGGCTGCGCGAGCATTTCGGCCACGAGCGCGAGCAGCTTCGGCACGCTGTGCGCGGACGCGCGTGCCGCGAATTGCAGCCGGTCGGCCGATGCGCCGAACGAAAGCTCGGCGCCGAGCGCGTCGAGTGCGAGCTGAATGTCGCGCTTCTTTTTGTTGCGCGTGCCTTCCATAAGCATCGCGGCGTGTACGCTTGAAAGTTCGCGCGAAACATGGAGTACGTCCGCGGCGCGCTCGCCGCCCGCGACCGAGCCCACGACAGAGACGACGCCCGGCGACGGAAACGGTGCGACAAAGATGCGGGCGCCCGAAAGCGGGCCTTTTTCTATTTTCGACTCGGTAAATTGTGAGGCGAAGTTGGTCATGGTGTAAAAATCTTCACTTATCAATCTTCAGTTATCAAAAAATGCGCAATTATCAATGAAACTCGTAGGCCGCTTAAAAATTGAAAATTATTTTGATCCGATCAAAATTCCTGCTGTCTCGCGATGGCGCACCAGGTATTTTTTCGCAACGCGGGCGACTTCGCGCGCGTCGACACGGGCAAACTTCTGCGGCAGCTCGTACGCAAGTTTCCAGTCGCCCGTAGCGATGGCTTCGGTGAGCACCATCGCCTCGCCGAGCATGCCATCGCGCGAAAAGGCATACTGCGCGGCGAGCGACCATACGGCGCGGCCTATCTCCGATTTCGTCGGCGGCTCGGAAGACGCAATTCGTTCGCACTCTGCGCGCATCTCGGCGAGCAATCGCGCGGGCGCGACACCCTCGCCCGCGTGCGCGGTAAAGATGATGAGGCCCGGATCGCGCATCGGATGCGCTGAGACACTCACTTGCGCTGCGCGGCCGCGATCGACGAGCCGGGTCTGCATCCGGCTCGAAAGTCCGCCCGCGAGAATTTGTGCGAGCACGATGAGCGCGGGGATGTCCGCATCGGTGCCGCTCGGTGCCTTGTATGCGAGCTCGACCGCCGACATCGCGCCGGGTTTTTGGAGTTCAAAAAACCGTGCGCCTTCCTGCTCGCCTTCGGCGACGCGCATCTCCGGGATAGGATTCGGCGAGCGCGGAATCGCGCCGAAATATTTTTCAGACAATCGTTTGGCGTCGGCAAGCGAGAGGTCGCCGATGAGGATGAGCGTCGCGTTGTTCGGATGATAGAAGCGATCGTAAAATTCGCGGAGTTTCGCGGCGGTCGAGAATTCGATGTCTTCTTTCCAACCGATGGTCGGATGATGGTACGGATGCGCGAGAAACGCCGCGCCCCAGGTCTCTTCGTCGAGCAGCTCGAACGGATTGTTGCGGCCGCGCTCGTACTCGTTGCGCACCACGGTCATTTCGCTTGCCAAATCCTCATCGTTGAAAAGCGAACCCCGCATGCGGTCGGCCTCAACCGCAAGCGCGTCCTCGACGCGCGCTTTCGGCATTAATTCGAAGTAGTTGGTGCGATCGAACCAAGTGCTGGCGTTGAGAAGCGCGCCCATCCACTCGAGATACGAAGCTATCTCCCTCCCGTTGTGCTTATTAAAATGTTCCGAATCCTTGAACAGCAAGTGTTCGAGAATATGCGTCGAGCCGGTGCAGCCGAGCGCCTCGTTGCGCGAGCCCACGTGGTACACGACGCACACGGCGACCGCGGGCGCCGCGCGGTTTTCGCGATGCAAGACGCGCAGGCCCTTGCCCAAAAAGAATTCATGAACGCCGCCAAGGGCTTCGGGATGCGGCGAGCGCGTACGCGATTTTGTGGCAGCTGGCATTGAGCGTACTCTACTCCAGCTTCTCTATTTTTCAAAATTCGCGAGCGTATTGAAGTCGGCGGACAATGTCGATTTCAGCCGCTGGTTGTAGAGCGCGGCTGCCGGGTGGTAGAGCGGAAATATCACTACTTTGCCGTACGACGCCTGCGCCTCGAACGTTTTTCCGCGCGCTTTTCCAATGGGTTCAATCAGCGATTCGAGCCCGAACGCGCGCATGACGTACGCGTACGAAAACCGCCCGAGCGCCGCCAAAACCTTGGGCTTGATGATATCGATTTGCCGCGTGAGGAACGGCGCGTAGAGCGCGATCTCCGCCGGCGTCGGATCGCGGTTCTCAGGCGGGCGGTCTTTGACGATGTTGGTGGTGTAGACGCTTTGCCGCTCAATACCGTTTGCCGCAAGCATCTGATCGAGCAGCTTTCCTGCCGCGCCGCAAAACGGCCGGCCCGTCTCGGCCTCGCGCTTCCCCGGCGCTTCGCCAATGAGCATGATGCGCGCGTCGCTATTTCCCTCGCCAATGACCGGCTGGTAGCCGTTTTTTTGGCGATACTCATAGAGCGGCGATTTCTTCAACGCCACGACCTCGCTGCGGATTTTTTCGAGCGCATCGTGTTTTGGACCTTTTTCCATGCTCTTACAGATCTACAAAAGTAAGCTCGGTGACGTTTCTGAAACCTTTATCTCTCGTGACCAGGGGCGTATAACGCGTCAATGCAGTTGCGGCGATAGCGGCATCGGGTAGCGCAAGTTTGTATCTTCTGCGCAGGTATCCGGCAACTTCCGCCAGATCGTTATCGAACGGAACTGAAACCAAATCATCGACAAAATTCTTAAAGCGTCGCACATGCGCATCCGTTAGAACCGGCAAAGACATAAGCTCGACAATCGTAATGGAGGAAATAAAAATAGCCCTGCCAGCTTCTTTTTCCTTGATGAGAAAATCGACGACCGCCGGTTCCCCATCGAAGTACGCGATGAGGATATTCGTATCCAGAGTCATGAGAAAAGGCGGCTATTTACTCCTCTGCCGCTTTAGCCGCGCATCCCATTCTTTGCGGATTTTTTTTTGATATTTGACGCCATCGGGAAGTTTGCCTCTGAGCATCCCTGCGGCAGCATAAAAACTCTTCGGCACCGGATACCGAATTTTGTCGATCTCGCCCGATTTGATAACGTTCGCCTTCACAGATGCAGTATAGGCCATCCTGTGCTGACATTCAAATGAATCTCCCGAGATCGGCGTAGTTGTTTTAGCCCGTCATAGAAGGGAGAGCGTTGTAAAACAACGTCTTAGGCGCAGCTTTTTTGAGAGCATCGTGTTTGGCGGAAGATTGTGTGGCAATCGATAGCATTACAGCGGACGAATAGCGTGGCGGGCATTTGCATTCGTTTAAATCGCTCCCTCCTCCTGCAATAATTTCATTTTGCGGAACGCGCCGCCGCGGTTGTAGTTGCCGACTTTGCCGTCGGCGCGAACGACGCGATGGCATGGGATCGCGGGGTCGTAATTTTTGGACATAATCATCCCGACCGCGCGGGCGGCGCGCGGTTTCCCTGCTGCGTTCGCAACCTGCCCGTACGTCATGGTTTTGCCGCGCGGAATCTTGGCAACCACGGCGCGAACCTTCATGGCGAACGCGCTGTATGCGGCGGGCTCGCGGCGCGCTTTTTCGGGCATCGGGTTAGAAAAGCGATTTTGTTTTTTCTTCATATTTTTCAGACGCTTTTGCCGCTGATTTCGGCTTAGTTTTCGGCTTCGCTGAAAACTGATCTCTGATCTCAAGCAGCTTTCTGCCGGCTGCCTCGCGATACGGACAATACTCGCATGCATTGCCTGTTTCTGGAAAGACGTCGCTTATGAGGGTTTCTTTTATTTCAAGAAGCGTCGGTTCGAGCCATGCATCATCGCCTTCGCACGGCAACAGCATGACATCAAATTCGAGTTTGCCGTCAAATGCCGCAGCGTCTTTCTTGCCGTTTACGTAGACGAAGTAGCCCGTGGAGGAAACTTTGAAGCCGTTTTGCCGCAGGAGCCACTGGTACACTTCCATTTGCCGCTTATACTGCGCGCCGAGATCGCCGTCGAGCGTTGGCGTTGATGCTTTGGCCGTGGCTTTGTAATCAACGACGATAAGCTCGCCGTTTTTATTTTTCCAAATATCGTCGACCGCGCCAAAAATATGGAGATTGGTGGGTGCATGCACGTACACGACGCCGGTAAAATTGTGCCGCCACTTTTCCATGTCTGCGTGTGCAAATGGCACGGCGTCGATTCCGTAGGTTTTCATGAGCGGATGCGCCGAGGCTTGGATGCGATGTGCATCGAACTCTTTTTTAAGGAGCGCGTCGACGGCGATGTTTAGGGTCAAGGGGTACGAGGCCGGCTTCTTGATGCCGAAGCGCTCCTCGAGCCAGAAGCACCGACGGCATTTATGAAAATTGTCGATGCGCGTGCGCGAGAGACGGTACGGCTCTTTTGAGAGCGAGTCGAACAATCCTTTTTTGCGAACCAAATACATGAGAGAACTATAACGCGATGCGCGGCCGTTGCCAAAGGTTTCAGAATAGCAGCAAAAATCCCGCTTGCCGGCGGGATTTTCGTCAGGATGAAGCGTATTGCCGCAAAAATTACTGCGCGGTGAACTGCGTCATCACTTGCTTGCCGTTGCTTCCGAGAATCGGCGCATTGACGTTGACGTTGTACGAGTGATCCGGCGTGTCGCCCACGAGCCCCACGAAGTACGTTAGACCCGGAAGGGTCGAACGCAGCAAACTTACCGTGCCGCTGTGAGATGCCGCAAAGCGCGCGGCACCGAGGACCACGCCCGGCGCGCCGTTGTCGTCTTCGTACACGACTGCCCACACAGGCTGGCTCGCGGTTATGCCGGTAACGGCGACCTCGTTGCCCGCGTCTTGGCGCGGCGGCACCGTGAGCGACGCATTTGCGAGAGAAACTCCGGCAGGCGCCGTCGGCGTCGAGCCAGTTTCGGTTTGCGCGCCGGACTGCGCCGAGTTGTTTTCCTGAGAAGCGGTTTCGCCGCCCGAATTCTGCGTTATGGTAAACTGGTCGCTCGAAGAACCCATGGCGCTCGTGCCGCTGGTTTTCGGAGCGCGCAAATCGACCCACGCCCATGCTATAAGGAGACCGACGATCAAACCGGCGATGAATATGCCGGCGGTGCGCGACGCGGTCGGCGCGCCGGCGGGCGTCGAAAGCTGCGGGGCTTTCTGGCTGCCGGACGCGGAGTTCGGAGCCGATTGTCCCCAAGAGAGCTGCGATTTTTGCTGCGTACCTCCCTGCCCCGAATGGTTTTGTCCGGAAGAAGAGCCCGATTGCTGATGATCTGCCATACAAAATATTAATTAATCGCTAATGTCGATAGTATACCCCCTTTGTGTCGGCGGACGATATTGACCAGTATGCTGAATGTGTTCTATTTTTGTTCACTAAAAGCGCGGTTGCGGCGGCTCTGTGTCGCGAATCGGCAAAGCTACAGAATACCGTAGCGCTGTGCGGCGACGAGACGAGCCAATGCTAAATCGACTTCGCTTTTGAGTAATTATTTAGGTAACTATCCCTTAACGTATAGTGCAGGTTTATAAGGTTGATTGCAATGTGGATAACTTTTTACGACAAAAATCGTTGCAAGGGAACGCTTTTCCCGTTTTCGATGTAACAGAACACATTTTTCCGATTAGGGATACCTGTTCAGTTCGGGATAGGATTCCCGTATGAACGAGCGCAAGACCGAAAACATTGTAAGAAATATTTTGCAAAAGAACAAGGCGCATTTTGATACTACGGTCATCGAAGAACAGAAATCAGACAATCCGCGTATAGACAAATTACTTCAACACGCCTCTAAACGAGGGGGGGGGTATTGGCAGGCCGGAGTTTATTGTCAGTTTTTCCAATGACGTATTGCTTGTGATCGAGTGTAAGGGAAACATCCGGTTTCAAAAAAGCAAAAGTTTGGACAAATATGCCGACTATGCGGTTGATGGAGCACTTTTGTATTCATCATTTCTCTCGAAAGAGTTTACGGTATTTGCTATAGGAATATCCGGCGAGAATGATGCCGAGTTGTGTGTTGATACTTTTCTTCAGCTCAAGGGCGAAAAAACGGCGCGGAATTTAAATAAGCCGCAGTTATATGATTTCTCCGACTACTTGCAGTTTCTAAAGGCGGACGAGGTAAAAGAAAAGACCGATTTTCAAAAACTTCTCAAATACTCGCAAACGCTCAATCAGCATTTGCGGGACGATTTCGAGTTTGAGGAAAACCATCGCCCGCTTGTCGTAAGCGGTATCCTGCTTGCGCTTGAAGATCCCAGTTTCCGCGCATCCTATGAGCAGAAAGCGCGGCCGATAGACATAGCCGACTTACTCATCACTACCATTAAGGAGCGGCTCGAACAGGACAACATCGGCGAGATGAAGAAGCACACCATGATAAACACTTACGATTTTCTGCGCACCAACACGAAAATTATCAACGAAAAAAATAAGGACGGCACGCCAAACCAGTTTTTGAAGGATTTGATACGGAATATTGATAAGGAAGTCCGGCCGTTTTTGCAGGACTACAAGCAATACGACGCAATCGGCGAGTTCTATAAGGAGTTCCTGCGGTATGCGAACGGCGACGGCGGACTTGGCATCGTGCTCACGCCGAACCACATTACGGAGCTGTTCGCCGATCTTGCGGACGTAAACAAAGATAGCGTCGTAATAGATAATTGCTGCGGCACTGGCGGCTTTCTCATCAGCGCTATGAAGCGGATGGAAGATGCTGCGAACGGCGATTCGGCAAAAATTGAACATATCCATAAAGCCCAGCTTCTCGGTATAGAAAACAACCCGAAAATGTTTTGTCTCGCATGTTCAAACATGATGCTGCGCGGAGACGGCAAATCAAACATTTACCAGCAGGATTGCTTCCAAATGGAAGAAGCGGAAATAAAAAAATTCAAGCCGACCGTCGCGCTTCTCAACCCGCCTTACTCAAAAGAGAACGGGCATAAAGAGCTTGAGTTTGTATGGAACGCCCTATCATTCCTTGAGCCACACGGCATTTGCGTAGCCATCGTGCCGCAATCGTGCGCGATGAATACCAAAAAAGGAAATTTGAATGTTAAAGAAAGAATCCTGCAACACCATACTCTCAAAGCCGTAATGAGTATGCCGAACAAGCTTTTTGATGACAGCGAGAAAAGTTCGGTAACGTGTGTAATGGTTTTTGAGGCGCATAAACCCCACAGCAAATCGAGCAAGACGTGGTTCGGCTACTGGAAAGACGATGGTTTTGCCAAAAAACGCCCATACGGAAGGCGTGATAGCGGTCTTTTTCAGAAAGAAATTAAGGATCGCTGGCTTAGCAGCTATCGGGATAAGAAAGAAATACCGGGTTTTTCAGTGCTACAGCAGGTAGACGGTCAATCAGAATGGCTTGTCGAACCATATTTGCAAACCCAGTTTGAAAATTTGCGCGATGAAGACTTTGAAGACACGCTCCGCGCCTATTCCACGTTTCTCTATTCCAACAAGTTTGCCGGTTCAGTTTCCAATGAAAGTATCGGCGAGAGAACAGCATTGGATTTATCGAAATGGCAGCCGGTAACTCTCAGGGTTTTGTTCGAAGTTCGAGGCTCACGCACTACGGACAAGAAAGTTTTGGATGATGAATATGGGAACGAGCGAACATATCCCTACGTTACCACTCAAGCAGAAAATAACGGCGCTCGCGGCTTCTACAGCACCTTCACGAATAAAGGGAACATTTTGACTATTGATTCGGCGGTGGTAGGATTCTGCGCCTATCAGCCGCTAGGTTTTACCGCGAGTGATCATGTAGAAAAGCTTGAACCAAAATTTGATTTGAATGTATACCGCGGTTTATTTCTTGCGAGTCTCATAAACATGGAGCAGTACCGTTATTCCTACGGCCGAAAATTCAATCAAGACCGTATACGGGCGACCGTTATTAAGCTTCCTTTCAAGGATGGAAACGTAGATTGGAATTTTATTGAGGCGTATGTAAAAGGATTGTCTTACTCAAAGCACGTTGAAATCAACCATGGCTAAAGACAAGTGCTTAAATATTCTCAACCTCGCTGCCCAGCCCTTGCCATCAAAGGCTCGAAAGCGGAAGCCAGCTCGCGGCGGTTATACCGCCAAGAAAACTCGTCAACGTAAGTCTGCAAATGCTTCGGAGAAACGGCGTGATACGTCCCGTTGATCGAGCGTTTGAGCTGCGACCAAAAGCCCTCGGTCGTATTTGTATGCGCTCTGCCGCTAACGTACTGCTTCGAGCTGTGCTTCACGCGCATATGACCGTAGCCGAGCTTCTTTACGCGGTTGTACGATTTAAACTCGTCGGTCATCAAAACGCTCTCTTTCTTTACCGTGTTCTCGATTTTGGCGAGCAGTGTTTTTGCTTTCACGTTCGCAACTACTTCGGCTTTGATACTGCCCTTCCGCTGCACCATCCCGAATACCGCCGTTTTCTTTTCGGCTCCACGGCCGCGCTTGTTATTGCCTCCCTTGCCGCCTATGTAGGTTTCATCGGCCTCTACCTCGCCGGAAAGAGTAAGGTTGTACTCTGCGAAAAGCTTGCGAATTTGATTGCCTATGCGCCATGCAGTTTTGTAGGTAACTTTCAAATGACGCTGCAACTCTTTTGCCGATACCCCGTTCTTTGAAACGGAGAAAAGATACAGTGCGAAAAACCACTTATACAAGTCGGTATCCGACTTCTCGAAAATCGTGTCTTTCTTGGGCGAGAGTTGATGTTGCCCGCAGACGCAGACAAAGTGAGACGTTTTCTCCTGCAAATGGTATCGGTTAATCCTTTTGCACTTAGGGCATTTGGGTTTACCGTACCGCGCCTCGAATAACCAGACCAAGCACTCTTTATTACTGGTAAACTTCCTGTTAAACTCTTGTATATTCATATGCGTACAGTATAGCCGAAGCCGTACTATACGTCAAGGGATAGTTACCATTATTTATTTGCTAGCTAGCGACAAGAAAAGAAAGTACGTGTGCTTTCTTTGTAAATACCCTTTATTCCTGCGCGGCAGTGGGGAGCACAATAATTGCGGAAGCCTCCTCAAGCACCCGGCGCATATCGTCGCGCGAGACGCCGACACCCGTGAGCGCGGCCTCGTGGTATGCGAGTTCATTGACCAAGACGATACGTTGCGTCAAGAGCTCCTGTTTCTGGCGGCGCGAGAGCGTCGTGAGCGCGGTTACGGGATACAAATGTGTGCGCGCGATGCGATCGTGCAGATTATTTTTTGCCGGATATTTCCAGGCGAGAAGCGGCAGACCGCGGCACTCGGCATACGCTACCGCGAGCGATGTAAATTTGGTATTCGTTACGATCATTCCCGCGTGCCGGACGCCACCGTGCTCCTCCCGATGTTCGCGCGAAATCCCTTCGGCGGCAAGGATGTCTTCGAGCCTTGCCTCGACATAGAGCGCCACCTGCAGATCGGTCTTGAATCCGAGAGTGTTGTGGAATTTTGCTTCCACATAAATTTTTTCGTTTTGGTTCGAAAGCACGACGTCCACCTCGTGCTCGACACACCGGCCGCGCACGTGTACGTCGACCGCCGTTTCGTATCCCTCGGCGCGAAACAGGCTCGCAAGATAGGATTCGAACGGAAATCCGGAAGGGCCGAATTCAAGAATCGCGCGCTTCAGCGAATACCGCGCGGCCGCGTATTGCCGGTGATCGCGCAGTCGTTCGAACGCGCGCGCATAAATTTCATGCGTCGACATGCCTTCGCGCACTTCCTGCTCGACATCGCCCGCGATTCCCTCTGCAACGCTTTCGTCGGCCCCGGAGTGCACGAGCGACCGCACGAGCTTCTCTGAACGGAATTCCTCGACGCCGCCGTCGGATTTGACTATATGAGGCATGTAATCAGTTTACCGTGAACAGTTTACCGTGAACAGAAAGGTGTGTATTGCGGATTCTGTAAATTGTTCACTGTACACTGTCAACTTGTGCGATTATTCCTCCGCCGACACAGCGCACCCTTTTATATAGAACGAGCGACTGGCCGGGCGGGATTGGTTCGATTGTTTTAATCTCGGCTATGATTTTTCCCCCCACCTGCGATAGCGTTGCCGGAAACAATTTTTGCCGATACCGGAACCGCGCCTGGTACGCGCCACTCGCAACCTTCCCTATCCAGTTTTCCTCGCGCAGATGAATTTTTACAAAATTGGCAGCATCTTTATTCTCCCGGGGCGCGACGGTTATCGTGTTGTTTCCAACATCCTTGCCCACGATAAAGAGCGGCTCGGCTGAAGCGCTCGATGAGTGCACCTCGAACCCGTGCCGCTGACCCATGGTATACAGCGCGGCGCCGCGGTGCGTGCCGATGCTGTTGCCGCTACGGTCGACGACATCGCCGGCCGCGGGCTGAAGCTCGCGCACGAGCGCATCTTCTATCGACACGCCGCCGAGAAAGCACAATCCCTGGCTGTCGCGCCGCTCG
>JBOHOA010000094.1:0-2237 GCA_050730975.1 Minisyncoccia bacterium | reverse complement strand
GTTGCGCTACGCGCAACGCCGGCATTTGTTTGGATCAGATATCGAGATTCCGACGCCGAGCGCTAAATTCATCGCTAATGATAGGCCGGCTCGTCGAATTCGCTGGCGCACGGTATGCGCCAGTAGTCCGGCAGCCTTTCGAGATCTGCCAAATAATTCGCGTGAAACCCTGCCTCATGCGCCTCGTTCTCGCTAGCGAAACGCCCTTTTACCTCCCCTGTCTCCACGCAAAAAAGCGTATACGGCTTCTCGACGTTAGTAAGCTCAAGTTTGACCTGGTACCTATCCACGCCTGCCTCCAATCTGCAACGTTCGACTCCATATATGACCCTACCATGCTTCATCGTAAATGTTCAGGCCGTCGGGGTATACTGAAGAAGTATTTACTAACTCATCGCGCTATGAACTACGAAGAACAAAAATTTTCTTTGCCCGAAATGGAAGGGCTTTCGAAAAATTCCATTGACCAGCACCTCTCGCTTTACGCCGGATACGTCAAAAATTTCAACGCCATGACCGCGCTCGCCGGCGACCTCATCAAAGCAGATGCAGAAAAGAACGCGCCGGCAGTTGCCGAACTCATGCGCCGACGCTCATTCGAATTCGACGGCATGCGTCTTCACGAATACTATTTTTCGCAGTGGGAAAAAGGAGCGTCTGAGCTCGGCGCTTCGAGCGCGCTCGGCAAAGCCATCGAGAAGCAATATGGCAAGGGCGATTACTGCACGCAAGAAGTGCGCGGCGTCGGCATGATGCGCGGACCGGGCTGGTCTATTCTCTACTTCGATCCGAAAGGCGGACAATTTCTCGTCGGCTTTACCGAGCAGCAGCACCAGGGGCACTTTGCCACACTTCCGATAATCTTAGCGCTCGACGTCTGGGAGCACGCCTACACCATCGATTACGGCGTTGGCGGCAAAGCCAAGTACATTGACGCGTTTTTCAACAATCTCAATTGGCAAGTGATGGAAGAGCGGTTTGAGAAGATCACATCTTAGAGCGAATTAAACGGGCCCAAACGATTCAAAAATCCCGCTCCGGCCCAACGCCCGTCCTCGCGGCAGCTCTTAGAGTTACTGCGCAAGCACTTGCAACGTACCCGACGCGAGTACAGTTCCGTAATACATGCCGGTATCTTTATCTATCACTTTGATCGAATAGGAGCCGACTTGCCAATTGGTACTGATACGCACTAGCCATGAACCATTGGAAACCGTCGGATCCCAAATCGCCGTCCCAGTCTGCGTAGTTCTACTAATCTCGATGGAGAGTTTGCTTGCATTTGAAACCGTACCACTAAGCGGGTGCAAATCGCCGGAAAAACTCTGCGTCATTGTCAACGTGCTTTGGTCGATTGCAGCCGCTGGAGCGACATGAATGGGAATAGATTCGGTATCGCTCGATCCACACTCATTCGTCGCTACGATTGTAATGGAGTACGTTCCAGGCGCCGGGATGGAGTTGAAGGTTAAGCGATTTCCCGACAGCGACGCCCAAGACGGCAAGTTCGGAGATGAATATGTTACCGACTGATCGGCCTGGAAAAGCTGCCCGCTTCCAATATTTTGCGGCGACTGCAGCGAGATGCTATACCCCGGCAACGGATACGGAACCGTAATGTCGGGCGCCGGGCAAGACCATTCGCCAGCAGCGGTAGCGGTTGTCGACTGCGATGAATTGTCGGTGACGGTGAGCATTCCGGTTGTGAGCACCGCGACCGGATGGCCGGGTGTATTATCGGAAACCGATATTGGATTGAAACCCATCGGATAATTGCCGTCGAGTTTAAACAACCAATGGCCATCGGAACCGACCGGCGTACTGCAAATTGAAGGGTCAACGCAGTAATTGCCAATCGAAATCATAACGCGGCTCACATTCTCAGCAGTCCCCGTAAGCGTGCCGTGGATCGTGCCCGAACTGTCTTGAGAAACAATGAGCGAGCTCGGGTCAATGGTGGCAGAAGCTTCCCGTGAAGGAGAAATGATCAATCTTCCTATTGCAAGAATAGGACTACTTGATGATGAGCCGCTACGGATAGTCACCATAGAGCCATTCTGTCCATTTATTATGAGAGTCCACCGGCCGTTAACAACATTCACTCTGCCCAGATCTACACCCATCAATCCCGCAGAGGAATCGCCGAGCCATACATCTACGGTATTTATATTTTCGGCACTGCCGGATAAAACAAAAAGGGTTGAATTCGAGACAAGCGAACTCTGATCAATGGTGGC
>JBOHOA010000093.1:0-14633 GCA_050730975.1 Minisyncoccia bacterium | reverse complement strand
ATTCCATACACGGTCGAATCGATAAGAAAGTATCTCATCGCGTCAATGCCGTACGAGAGGGGATCAAACCGGGCGATCCACGCGAGCGCAGCCGGCACGTTGTTGAGCGGGAATAGCGCGCCGGAGAGGAAAAAGAGCGGCATCACTAAAAAGTTCATGATGAGCTGGAACCCCTGCATATCTCGCAGGAGCGAGGCGACCATGAGCCCGAGCGCGGCGAAAAGGATGCCAACAAGAAGCATAATGAGAATCGCGAGTAAAACCATGGGCCAGTTGTACGGCCGGAAGCCGACGAATATAAGCGTCAAAATGAGCACGAGGCAGCCCTGAAGCGTTGCGACCGAAGCGCCGCCGAGCGTGCGGCCGAACATGATGGCGACGCGCGACACGGGTGCCACCATGGTTTCTTTGAGAAAACCGAACTGGCGATCCCAAATGACCTGCATGCCGTTGAAGATAGATGTAAAAATGATGGACATGCCGATGATGCCGGGCACGAGAAAGTTTACGTAATTGCCCTGGCCCGCGGCCTGAAATACCGCACCGAGCCCGTAGCCGAGCGCAACGAGAAACAGTATCGGCTGTCCCAGCGCGCCCACGATACGCGACTTGGAGCGGTAAAACCGCTTCACTTCGCGCAGCCACATGACATAAATAGCGTTCATATAAATGTTCAATCTACAATTTTCAATCAATTTTCAAATCCCAATGTTCAACCAAATCCAGTTTTATCAATTTTTGAGATCAGCGGAGCATTCATTGATAATTGAAAATTTTTATCTTCTTCCTCCGTGCCGCATCCGGTGCATGGCGAGCATGCGGTCGGTCGATGAACCGCTTTCTTCGCGCAGCTCGCTTCCGGTGAGCGCGAGAAACGCTTCCTCAAGCGAGCTCGTGTTCGTTTGAGCTTTGAGCTCCGCGCCCGATCCGATAGCGATTACTTTGCCATGATCCATCACGGCAATGCGCTCAGCTACCTTGTCGGCTTCTTCCATGTAGTGCGTGGTAAAGAAAATCGTCGTGCCTTCTTCGCGGTTGAGGCGCTCGACATGCGTCCAGAGATGGTTGCGCGTCTGCGGATCGAGGCCAAGCGTCGGCTCGTCGAGAAAAAGAATTTTTGGATGATGCAAAAGGCCTCGCGCAATTTCGAGCCGGCGCTTCATGCCGCCCGAGAAATCGCGCACGTAATCCTGCGCGCGATCGGCGAGCTCCACGAACGTGAGCAATTCTTTGATGCGTTCGCGGCGAACCTTAGGCGGTACGCCGTAGAGAATGCCGTGGAACTCCAGATTTTCCCACGCGGTCAGATCTTCGTCGAGCGACGGATCCTGAAACACGATGCCGAAACTTCGCCGCGCCGCGCTCGCCTCGGTTACCGGATTGTTGTCGTTGAGGCTAAGCGTGCCCGAGGTGGGCGAGAGCACCGTGGTCAACATTTTTATCGTCGTCGATTTTCCCGCGCCGTTCGGCCCCAAAAACGCGAACCGTTCGCCATGCGCGACCGAAAACGAAACGTCGTCGACCGCCGTGAAGTCGCCGAATTTTTTGGTCAAATGTTTGACGTCAATGATTGCTTCCGTGTCCATTGCAGCAGACAGTGTAACATGTTTCGATTATTCATACCGTAGCGCTTCTATCGGGCTCATTTGCGCGGCCTTGCGCGCGGGATAGTAGCCAAACACGATGCCGATAGCGGCCGAGACGCCGAACGCCAGAATGACGGGCTCTATTGATACGCTTGTCGTTATTATTCCGAGCGCGTTGACGCCAAGCGCAATGCCGACGCCGAGCGCCACTCCCACGGTGCCGCCGATGAGCGTCAGTACCACGGCTTCGCAGAGAAACTGAAGATTGATATCGCGATTCTTGGCGCCTATCGCTTTGCGAAGGCCGATTTCGCGCGTGCGCTCGGTCACGGTCGTGAGCATCATGTTCATGATGCCGATGCCTCCGACGATGAGCGATATGCCGGCGATGGAGGCGAGCAGCATCGTGAGCGTCGAGGACACATTCGAGACCGCCGAAAGCAGGTCGTCCTGGTTGAGCACACTGAAGTCGGCGTCGGCCGGGTTGCTGATGCCATGGCGCTGAAGCAGCAGGCTGGTGACGTCGTTTTGCACGCCGGTCATATCGCCTGCACTCGCGGCCTCGATGTCGATGGTGGTCACGGATTTGCTGCCGGTCAAGAATTGCTGCGCGCTTGCCGCCGGAATGTAAATAGTGTCGTCCTGATTGCCGATGCCGCTGCTGCCTTTGGCAACGGTGATGCCGATAACGGTAAACGGCATGCCTTTGATGCGGATGGTTTGCCCGACGGTGCCCGCAGGAATATCGTCCGGCTGACTGTCGTCGGTGCCGAAGAGATCCTCCGCGACGGTGGGTCCGATGACCGCGACTTTGTCGAGCGATTGGTTTTGCGTGTCGGTGATGAACGAACCCTGATCCATTTGCACGTTGCGTATCTGTTCATATTCGCTCGTGACGCCGTCGACCGTCGTGTTGGTGTTGGTGCCTTTAGCCGTTACCTGCTCCCGGCTCGAAACTTCGGTCGCGACCGCGCTGATATTGCTTACGTTTTGTTCGATGGCGTCGGCGTCGTCTTGAGTGAGCGTCGTTGCCGATCCGCGGCCCGAGGAAACGCCGAAGCCGCCCGCAGTCACCGCGGCGCCCGGCATCACTTCGACGAGATTGCTCCCGAGCGATTGAATGGATGATTGAATGCCGCTTGAGGCGCCTTCTCCGACGGCAACCATCGCGATAACGGAAGATATTCCGATAACGATGCCGAGAATGGTGAGGCCCGAGCGCACGCGGTTGGCCGAGAGCGCGGTTACGGTTTCTTCAAATAAATCTTTGGTTTTCATACGGAAGCGGGGGAATGTGAGGAAGCGGCGGGTGCCTCTGCGTCATGAGCATCTGCGTTCGCGCGACGGCGCTCGTGACTACGGCTGTCGCTTATGATGTGTCCATCGCGGATATGAATGACGCGATCGGCATGCTCGGCAACATCCGGTTCGTGCGTGATGAGAACGATGGTGCGGCCTTCTTTTTCGTTGAGTTTTTGAAACGTGCCAAGCACGATTTCGCCGGTGCGCGTGTCGAGATTGCCGGTCGGCTCGTCGGCAAAAATAATCGCGGGGTCGTTGACGAGCGCACGGGCGATGGCGACGCGCTGGATTTGGCCGCCCGAGAGTTCGCTCGAGCGGTGCGTGTAAAATTCGGGTGCCAAGCCCGCACCCATGAGCGCTGCGCGGGCGCGCTTCTCGCGCTCGCCCGGATCGATTTTGATGTCGTAGATGAGCGGCAACATGACGTTTCTGAGCACCGTCGTGCGACCAAGCAGGTTGAACGACTGGAATACGAAGCCGATTTTTTCGCTACGGATGGAAGCGAGCTCGTCGTCGGTAAAATTCGAGACGTCGCGACCGTCGAGGCGGTACGTGCCGGAGGTCGGCGTGTCGAGGCAGCCAAGGATGTGCATGAGCGTCGACTTGCCCGATCCGGAGGGCCCCATAATCGCCACGAACTCGCCCTCGTTGACGGTAAACGAGATGCCCTTGAGGGCTTGGAACGCCGAGGAGCCCGAGCCGTAGGTTTTGGTGATGTTGTTGAGTTCAAGCATAAGTTACTCGCTTTTCGATTTTAGAAAGCACGGATAATTTTTTGCTAAAAATTTTCTCGAGCTTCGGCCCGTCGGCCGAGCTCGGGCTTTCTAAAATCGAAAAGCTCGCTTTACATAACGTGCAAGCTAATAACGCACTCGATGTTCTATCATCCTCCGCGAACAAACGTCGCGTTGCCGCCGAGACCGCCGCCGACGCGAACCGCACCGCCGCCGCCAAACGTCGGCTTGCCATTCGGGATGCCGTTTGCCGGAGAAGCGCCGGACGCATTCGATGCGCTGCCCGACTTCGTGCTCGCGATTATTTGTTCGCCGGCGCTGAGTCCCTGAGTTATCTCGACGTTCGTGTCGTCCGAGAGGTCGGTCGTAACCGGCACCATTTTTGGCGTCTCGTCTGTCACCACGCCCGCACTTCCGGCTGCCGCAACCTCACTTTGCGAAATAGGTGGATCGAACACCTCGACGATGTTTTGCGAGCCGATGGTCTTGACTGCGCTCGAAGGCACTTCGACGACGTTCGCCGCGACGCCGGTTTGTATTGCCGCGTCGACCGTCATGCCGGGTTTGATACGCGGGTCTTCTTTGTCAAATGCAATCTTGATGTTGTAGGACACGACGCCTTGGGAGACGGTGCCGACCGAATCTATTTCGGCGACAGTGCCGGTCAGCGTTAATCCGCTGATGGCGTCGAAGGTGAGCGTCGCTTTGTCGCCGAGCGCGAGTTTGGCCGCGTCGACTTCGTTCAAGCTCATTTCGACGACCTGCGAGTCGGAAATGATGGTCGCGACCGCCGCGCCCGAGCCCGCGTTGTCGCCTTGTTCCACATTGACCGCCGAAATCGTGCCGCTGAACGGTGACGTGATGGTGTAGTCGGCCAAATCAGCTTTTTCGTTGGCAATGTTTTGCTCTTCGGCGGCAATGCTGTTGGCCGAGGTCTGGAGGCTTATGGGGTTGTCGCCGCTCGCGTCGCCGACTTGGTCGAGTGTCACGGTTTGCGCGGCGGTCGCGAGCGTCTGCTGGTCGCTTTGCAGTTTGTCGAGGTCAGAGGTTGCGGTCGAAAGTTCGGAACGCGCGTTGGTTTGCACGGCCGAGAAGGAACTCGGCAGCGAGATGTTATCGTTCGTCGCGTCGTCCGAAACCGCGTCGAGGAAATCGAGGTCCGCCTGAAGCGAGGCGACGACTTGCCCTTGCATTGCTATCGTCTGGGCGAGTAGCGCATCGAGAGCGCTGTGGCTCTCGCTCGCGCTCGCCGCTTTGTACGAAGTGAGCGCGGCCTCATAGCCGCTGTTGGCGCTTGTGTAGGCGGTCATCGCCTTGGTTTTGAGTGAATTAAGATCAGTCGTTTCCGACCCGCCGGTGAAATTCGACATGAGCACGCTCATATTCCAGGTGAATTTTTTGGGATCGAAATCATAACCATAGAGCGCGTCTTCGGCGGCGGAAACAAGGTTCGGCAAATCGAGATACGTATTCGTGAGGTCGTCCCACATGGAGACGTAATCGCCGGAAAGCGCGTTCACATCGTTTTGGTAATCGATGGGAGCTTCGGCTGCGGACTTTTGATAATTGAGCTTGTCGGTCTGAAGCGTATTCTCGGCCTGTTCGAGGGTCTGAAGCGCGTCGGTATCGTCTATCGTCATGAGCGTTTTGCCCTCACTTACTTTTTGCCCGGGGACAACGTCGACCGACGTTATGGTTCCGGAAACTTTCGACGAGATATCGACTTCGTTTGTCGCGGCGACCTGGCCTGAGGCCGATACCGTCGAGACGATGGTGCCGGTTTCCGCATCCGCGAGTACGTAGCGCGTGGTGCTCGAGGTGCTGGCAACGGCGCTATACGTCCACCACCCGCCGCCGATAATGACGATGGCAATGACTGCGGCCCATAATTTGTGTGCAAGCGCAAAAACCTTCACGTGCAGCCACGCGGTTTTGAGCGCGTCGAGGGCGAATCGTCCGGATGAAAATAAAATGCTGAGCATACGAATAACGGATTATGGTTTTTTGAATAAGTACGCGTGCTTGGTAGTGGTGCCCGAGAGAGATGTGGATGCGGTCGGCAGGATGCGGACGAATTGCGCGTCGACGGTATTTCCCGGCCCCGGCTTGCCGATAACGACTACAAAGTCGCCGGGACGGATTTCCGCTGCCGTGCTGGTCGCGTCGGTGCCTGCGCCTTGTCGAAATACTCGCGTCGTCGAGGCAATAGCCACCGCCTCTTTGACGCCGTCGCGTCCGACTAATTGCACGGTTGGCAGCGCGATGCTTGAGACAACGCCTGCGGCGCCGTGTCCGAGTATGGCAACGCGGACATGCGGCGCGCCCGGAGCCGTACCCCACGGCCCAAGGCCGGCCCCAAATCCGGTGAAATACTGCAAACGCGCATGCCGGCCGCCGACCAAAAGCCCCGCTTCAAATACGATAAGCACCGCGATGATGCCGCCGATTATCCAAAGGACGCGCCTAGCAATAGCCCCGGAGAGCAGTTTGTCGAAATTGGACATTTTAATTAAGCGGTCGTGCTGCGCAGCGTGCGTACATTTTGCAATGTATGCGAAACTGACCAAACAAGCGCGAACAGCGCCGCGAATATGAAAATAAGCGATACTCCTGGCAGCGATTCGATAAGCGAAAGCGCGAATTGTTTCCATGCTGTGGCGAACAGGCCCGTGTCAGTCGCGATAAAGTGCACGTAATCGAGAAAGCCGGAGAGATACGCTTCCGCTGCGGCGTAGCGCGCAGCTTCAAAAAGTGCGGTCGCCGAAAGCAGCGAGAGCGCGCCTTCGACCACGGCGGCGCGCATGGCGCGCCGCCGCCGCGCGCGCGCGAGGGCAGTCAGTATACGCGCGTACAGACCGGATGGCGGCTCCGGTTCATGGATTTCGGCGAATGCGGAAGTAAGGCTGCGGGCTTGCATAGTTTGACGGTAGTATATACGTATTATGGAAGCATTTGGTTTCCGAGTACCTGGCGAAGCGCGAGGACGGCGCGGCGATGCCGGCTTTTTATCGTATTCAGCGGCTCGTCGAGCATGCGGCCTATCTCCTCGAACGTAAGCGCTTCGCGGTAGTGAAGATGCAAAACTTCCTGCGCGCCGAGCGGCAGGTGCTTCATGGCTTCGGCGAGTCGCTCGGCGTCTATCGTTGTCGAAAGCTGCTCGTCCGGAAGCGGTTCATCGGCTGCGAGCGTTTCGAGGAGCACGTTGCCGCCCTCTTCAGTTTCAAACGACGAGAACGAAACGGCTTTGCGCTTGCGCAAGAGGTCGATTATCGTATTTCGGGCGATATGAAGGAGCCACGTTTTAAATTGTGCGCTTTGCGGCCGGAATTTTTTGATGTTCTTCCAAACTTTTAAAAACGTGTCTTGCGAGATGTCGTCGGCCTCGCTCGCGTCGGCACCGAGTTTGCGCGCAAGAGCATAGACGGACGGAAGGTGCCGCTCGACAAGAACGGCGAAGACGGACTCATCGCCCGCGTTGTACGCGGCGACAAGTTCTTCGTCGGAATAGGAGCGGCCATCGGATAACATGACGCAGTAATACCACAAAAGTCAAACTGCGTTTTAAATCAGTCCAAAAAACAGAGATTCAAACTGAGCCGCTCCTATCCTAACGGGAGGCGACAAGCGCGAGCAGTCTTTGTGTAGGTTATGTATACTATGAATATGAATGTCGAGCCGTTGGCATCGAAAGTCCGTCCGCAGTCGCTCGACGCATTTGTCGGGCAGGAGCATCTCGTGGGCGCCGGCAAGCCGCTACGCGAGGCGATTCTGGGCCGGCATTTGTTTTCATTTATTTTGTGGGGGCCGCCGGGTTCGGGAAAAACCACCCTTGCACGCCTGTACGCACGCGCGCTCGACGCGGAATTTTACGAACTCTCCGCGGTCGACGCGGGCAAAGACGATATCAAGAAGCTGCTAGCCGCGAGCGGCGAGCGAGGAGCCCGGCCGCACACCGCAGCGCTCCTCGCCGAAAAGCCAAAGCCGCTGGTCCTGTTCATCGACGAGATCCATCGATTCAACAAAGCGCAGCAGGATTTTTTGTTGCCGTTTGTGGAACAGGGGCGCATCACCCTCATCGGCGCCACGACCGAAAATCCGAGCTTCGAAGTTATTCCGGCCCTGCTCTCGCGCTGCCGCGTATTCGTGCTAAGCGAGCTCTCGGACGCGGATATGGAAAAAATCATTTCGCGGGCCGCCAAAGAATTGAACGTAACTCTTCCGAAAGGTGCGCGCGACTGGCTGGTGCAGCTCGCCCAAGGCGATGCGCGGCAGGCGCTCGGCGTTTTGGAGAATGCCAAAACGTTTTACGAAAAAATTTCTCTTGAAACGCTACGAGAGACCGTCCAGTCGCATCATCTTCGCTATGATAAAAAAGGCGAGGAGCATTACAACACCATCTCCGCGTTCATCAAAACTATGCGCGCCGGCCAGGCGGATGCGGCGCTCTATTATCTCGCGCGGATGGTGGATGCCGGCGAGGACCCGCTTTTTATCGCGCGGCGGATGGTGGTATTCGCGAGCGAAGACGTGGGTTTCGCGACACCGACGGCGCTCGTTGTCGCCAATGCGGTTTTTCGCGCGTGCGAGACGGTGGGTTATCCGGAATGCGCCATAAACCTCGCGCATGGCGCGGCGTATCTCGCGCAATGCAAGAAATCGCGCGCATCGTACGATGCGTATTTCGAAGCCCTCGCCGACGTACAAAAGTTCGGTAACCTTCCCATTCCGATGAACATCCGCAACGCCCCAACCAAACTCATGAAGGATCTTGGCTATCATAAAAATTACCAAATGTACGACGAAAAATCCTATTTGCCCGAGAAATTAAAAAACAAAAAATACCTCAAATAGCTGTAGACCTCCGACATCCGCAACTGTAGATGTTCAGAGATCTATAGTTAGTAGCCGAGGGTTTTGTCGACGGTGGTCGGCAGTTTTTGTCCCTTGAGGTACGCCTGCAAGTTTTTGCAGAGCAGATCGGTAGCGCGGTCCATGTACTTGTGCGAGAGGCCGGAGTGATGCGGCGTCAAAATGACTTGCTCCATGTCCCACAGCGGCGAGTCAGAGGGCAGTGGCTCACGCTCGAACACGTCTAGGCCGGCGCCGCCGATACGACCGCTCCCCAGTGCATCGATAAGGTCGGATTCGTTAATGATGCCGCCGCGGCCGATGTTCATAATGATGGCCTCTGGCTTCATAAGCAAAAATTTCGACCGGTCGAAGAGATGATGCGTCTCGCTCGTGTGGGGCAGGGTGATAATTATAAAGTCGGCCCACGGCAGCTCTTCGTCGAGGTTCAAAAGCGTGCCCATCCGCTCGACGAAATCGGGACCGGCTCGTTGCTTGCGTACCAGCGCATGCACGTGCGCGCCAAATGCGCCGAAGAGGCGCGCGGCTTCGGTACCAATTTCTCCCATACCGACGATAAGAATGTTCGCATCGCGCAATTCGCCGAGTGTACCCGCTTTTTCCCAGCGATGTTTTTGCTGATTTTCGTGCGTTTGCCTAAATCCGCGCGTGAAGGTGAGGCAAAATCCGATAATATGTTCGGCGATAGGGGTTGCGTGCACGCCGCGTGAGTTTGAGAGCAACACCTCGGAGCGCGCGACATCCGGCGTGAGGATCCGGTCGACTCCCGCAGAAAACGAATGCAGCCACTTTGCCTGCGGCAAGAGCGAAATATCGGGCATGCGGGCGGGGAAGGAGGCAACTACCGTTGCTTCCGCATACAAAGGCGGCGCTTCATCCGGTGTGGCGACAATAAGCTCATCGTCCGGCCCGAGGCATGAGTGCAGCATCGCTTCGTGCTCTGGTCGGAAAGTGTGCGGCCCGTCCGGGGCGCCGGGGCGCGCCTGCTCGGCCATGATTATCAGAATTTTTTCCATGGCAAAAATGGTAGCACGTTAGGAACAAAATAAAACCCCGCGGCAAGGCGAGGCCTTGCCGCGGAGTGAGGGACGCAGGTGCGGCTACTGCACCAGCGCGAGCACGCGGCCGCCTCTTTTGATTGTGCCCTGCGCCGCGACGAAGAAATTGCTTGCGAAGCAAGGAGCCGCAACACCCGGAATGCTATAGTGGTGCTTCATTGCCACTATAACCCGCGGATCGGACACGCCCGTCTGCGGATCGATCGACGGGATGACGCAGCGCTCGGAGCGTTTTGCGAGGACAAGGGCCGCGTAGTTCCCGGACGCGTTCCTGGTCACGATGCTGAACATTCGGTTCTCGATACCCGGCTTATACGCATCTTCCGAATCGAGGATGAGTTGCGGCCTCAGCCGCCTTTCGGCGTCGGTGACATCGCAGAGTTCTTCGAAACGCTTGAGCGAGCGGCGTGTGGTCACGAGTACCGCATAGCCGTCCGCAAACGAGGCGGGCAGCGCCATCTCGCGCTCACGGCAGTAATGCGTTCGCGGACACTCTCGCGGAACATGCCGCACGAGGCCGACGCGCGCGCCGAGATAATCGCAGAACAATTCCGCGGCGGGTCCATGCACTACGAAACCGATCGCCGAATCACGATGTATCTGCACGGTGCGCTTTTGCTCGACCTCGTGCAAGAGATTGATTGTTTCGGATTCGCCGGACGGCAAGCATATGTGAAGCATATTGTCGGTGAGCGCTGTTCTCACCAGGCACAGCTTGGGATATTCCCGCTGGCTCACCATCCGGCCGTTCTCGTCGACAACCATGAATTCATGGTCGTGTTCGAATCCATATGGACAGACTTTGGCGGAATCCATTTCGATGCCGCCGCAGGATTTAACCGGAAAAATCCATATCGTTTTGACCTTGAGTTCCATCGATTGCAAGGCATTTCTCCTCGGTGTTGTAAAAGAACATTCCGGCCCAGTATACACGAATTGCTATCGCGATATACTGCAACTATGTCGCATGTGCACGAGAAAATTGATTTCACCGCGAGTGTATTTATCGTGCACGGGGATCGCGTCTTGCTGCGCAAACATGAAAAGTACACACTGTGGCTAGGCGTCGGCGCCATATCGAACTTGACGAAGATCCGAACGAAGCGGCCATCCGGGAAGTAAAGGAAGAAGTAGGGCTTACCGTCGAGCTGTGGGACGGAAACAAATTATTCAATAAGGATTTTTCTTTCGGCCGCGATAAGCAGCATCTCGACCTGCAGCATCGAGAGCTTATTCCGCCGATCGCGCTCAATCGCCACAGTATCTCGGCCGAGCACGAGCATATCGATCTGCTGTACTTTGCCCGGAGTTCTACCGATGCCGTGGTTCCCGAGAATCCCGACGATGTGTGGCGCTGGTGCACGAGAGTGGATTTGCGCGGTATGGATTTGCTCGATGACGTGCGCTTTTATGCCGAGCTTGCGCTCGAGACGCTTAGCGGCAACAATTAACTAATGCAAGCGGAAACGATTGTCTTAGGCGGCGGGTGCTTTTGGTGCACGGAGGCGGTGTTTTTGATGCTCAAGGGCGTCGAGAGCGTCGAGCCCGGTTATGCCGGCGGCCATAGTAAGAATCCGACCTATGAGCAAGTCTCGGGCGGCACCAGCGGCCACGCCGAAGTTATAAAAATAGTTTACGACCCCAACGCCATTTCATTCGAGGAATTGTTGCGCGTATTTTTTGCGACGCATGATCCGACG
The DNA here is from genome assembly GCA_050730975.1 of Minisyncoccia bacterium. Lineage (GTDB taxonomy): Bacteria > Patescibacteriota > Minisyncoccia > Phycocordibacterales > SBAW01 > JAKALC01. The sequence goes on along the minus strand of JBOHOA010000093.1, from coordinate 3,384 downwards.
AGCATAAACCGGCAGGGCAACGATGTCGGGCCGCAATACCGCTCGGTGATTTTTTATACGACCGAGAGGCAGCGCGAGAAAGCGCAGCATTATATTGACGTTCTCAACAAATCGGCAAATCCAAGAATCGTTACGACGGTCGAGAAGATCGAGAAATTTTATCTGGCCGAAGAGTATCATCAAAAATATTTCGAATATCATCCTGATGCGGCGTACTGCCAACTTGTTATTGAGCCGAAGGTAGAAAAAGTGCAGCAAAAATTTTCGCATTTGCTCTCGAACAAAAAATAACCAGCGTTCGAAGTAGTGCTTCGAACGCCGGATGAAAGCTCAATCTCCGTTCTTTTTTTCCGTAATAAACGTCATCACTTGGGCAGGAGCTTTTCCAGCGCCGCGATCTCATCTTCCGAAAATTCCATGCCTGAAGTGAGATCGTATTTGACGAGCCAATTATTGACTTCTTTAAGCGATCTCGGTCCGAACAGCGGGATCCTCAGCATTTGCGCATTGGTCAGCGTGACTAATTGATAAATAAAGCAGTCGTCACCGCCATAAATAGCAAAGAGTCCATTTCTGAGCCAGTTTGTGGCCCTCACGGAGAGGTTCGCCTCTTTTACTGACATGCGAAGTCCTTCAATTTGCTTCTCGCTGAACCGCTCAAGCATGTTTTTCCTCTTTGAAGACCGGTTGAACCTGAAAGAAATATAAAGCTTTTTAACTATTTGTCAAGGTTTCGCAATTGGGTCGAAAGGAGAATAATATCGGCATGAATCGCTCCGAATTCGAGCAGCTTATTGCCGAAGAGTTTCCGCATGCCGTGCCAGAAAAATTCCGCACCATGGTTAAGAACGTGGCGTTTTTGGTGGAAGACGAGCCGAGCAGGGAGGTGCGTGCCGAGGAAGGGCTCGCACGCAACGAAACATTGCTTGGCCTCTACCGCGGCGTGCCGCGCGCTGTGCGCGGCGACTACTACGGCGTCGGCCCCACAGTGCCGGACGTCATTGTGCTGTATCGTCTGCCTATTCACGACGAGGCGAACGAAATAGCCGTGCATGATCGTATTTCTGCCGATGAGGCGCTGCGACGCGTGGTCAACGAAACCATCTGGCACGAAGTGGCGCACTATCTCGGCCTTGGCGAAGAAGCTGTTCGCGCCCGCGAAGAAGAGCGCCGCGCCGAGGAGCATGTTGAGCCGGCAAAAGAAGAACGCGACGTTGCGCGCGAATTCCGCCCGCGCACCGACGACACTCCGCCAAATCTGCCGACGCTCGAATAACAACAGCGCCCCCGAATTTTCATCTTAGATAACGGCTCGGAGATAGAGTAGTATAAAGCGATGTACATCGAACAAAAATCAAAACCGTCTTTGACGCCGTTTTGGCTTATCGCGGTGGCTATTGCCGGGCTCGGCGACACGTTCTATCTTTCTTGGAATAAATTTCACAACACATTGCCGACGTGCTCTATTGTGCATGGCTGCGATGTGGTACTCACGAGCAAATACGCAGAGATTTTTGGCGTGCCGCTCGCGTACATCGGGCTCGTCTTCTATATATATCTGCTCGGTCTCGCGATTTTGCTTGCCATAGATCCGCACTCGCGCGGGCTCCGGCTCGGCACGCTTGTGTATGCCGCAATCGGACTTTTATGCTCGTGCGTGTTCGCGTATATGTGGGTGTTTCTCATTCACGCGCTGTGCATTTACTGTCTCACCTCGGCTATTCTCACGTTAATCGTTTTTCTGCTCGCGGTCTGGCATGTTAGGTCGGCTCGATAACTCATCGCTGCCAACTCGGACGGCTCATGTGGCGATAGAGCTTGTAGAGCAGCCAAAAAAAGAGAAAGACCAATAGCGGATAGAAAATTATGAATTGTGCGACTATAAATCGCAACGCGACGAGCAGATAAAAATATAACGTCCAGCCTGCTTCTTCGGCGGTGTGCAGAATACCGCCCGGACTTGCTTGCTTCGGCACGAACCCGATCGAGGTTGTTGGGAGGTTTCCATGCGCTACATCTATTTGGCTGCTCAAAAAATCGGCGATGCCGGTGCGCGCGGCATCAATGCCTCCGAGAATTGGCTTAATCGCGCGAGCCGCCGTGGGCGAGACGGACGCGACCGCCGAAACTATTGGTTCGGCCGGCTCAACCTGCGTCGAAGAAGCAATCGAGTCGTATATGCCGCTCGCCGTAGCTTGCGAAGCATACGGTTTTGCAACAGCGAAAACCTGCGATTCGCTCGCTACAGTTTGCCCTCGTGCGTTTTGAAGCGCGACCTCGATGGTCTGTTGTCCGGCGCTCGGCGTCCAATATGCCGATGCCATCACGGCTTGGCCGGGCTGAAGCGTTATCGGCATGGTGCCGAACGCGCTCCCGCCCTGCTCGAAACGAACCGCGCCGCTAAACGTGCTGGTAGAGGTGTTGAATACGCTCGCGTAAACGGAGATCCGCTCGCCAGCGACCGGTGTTTCGGTCGAAAGAAAAATCGATTGTGTCGCGAATCCGGCCGCAGACTGCGCCGAAGCGACAAACGGTATCAGGAGAATGAATAAAGCTACTATATATAATTGCTTCATAAACAAAAATCGGCGAGTCGGAATCTGTTTGATGTTCCAAAATCCATTTCCGATACCTATAGTATATATGCACAGTGCGCGACAGCAGGAAGCGCGGTATACTGAAATAATGATGTCTCGTTGGTTGGAAGCACTGTATTGCTGGATTATTCCCTCACATAAGAACGCTTACCACCCGCACATTATAGGCGAACGCGGCCTCATGCTGCTCTTTGCGCTTATTATCGGCGCTGAAGGTTTTTTGGTTTCGAATCTCATCGTTTCTTTGCCCGGACCAGTGCCGCTCGCGGCAGTCGGTAACGCAAACACGGTCTTGAAGTTACCGCCGTATCTTGCAGCGGCCGGTGGGGTTTGGACCGCGTACGTCGTCGATCCGCTTGCCCGGGCGGCGGCTTTGCCATCGGCGGGTCACGTGGCGTTTTTCGTCCTTCTCGGGGTAACAGCCTGCCTCATGGTCCTGCTCGCGTTTACGCTCTCGATGCGACAGCGCAAGCTCATACCGATAGGGTACGTTGCAGGAAGTACGATGCTCGCGTTCGCCGCCGCACTCGTTTTACTTGATACGCAGCTCGTATTTCCGGCAGCAACGGCGATGGCGATTCAGAATCAAATTGTGCAGGAGACCGCATCGGTAGCATTTGCTACTCCCCACTTTATGCTTGCCTCATCGACCCCGGGCACTGTGGCGTCATCGGCCGCGAGTTCTACAACATCTGTGGCGTCTTCAACAGCTGCGAGCGCGAATTGGCAGCAGCCTACTCCCGAATTTTAAATCTGGGGATATGGCGCTTGCACGTCTGGCAAGAAT